>DATBRN010000059.1:0-6951 GCA_036560225.1 Pyrinomonadaceae bacterium
CGGAGGGAAAACAGACGGGACCCCTTCAAGTTCCGCAGGTAATTGCGGCTTCTGCTACCACACTGGGCAATACAACTGCCACGACCGTTTCGTCACAGGCGCCGGTCACGCAACCGAACGGCAACGGAGCATCGCCAACAACTAAGTTAGTCTACCTTGCCGAAACCACATCTGATCTGACTGACGAGCGCGAGCTCGTAGGTGACGAGTTACGGCAGCGCGGGTACGGCGTATTGCCTGAACAGAAGCTTCCACTTGAGGAGGTCAAGGAAACTGAAAACACAATCCGTGCTGCCCTCAAGCGTTGCGAGCTCTCGGTTCATCTCGTTGGTACGCGTTACGGCTCGACGCCGGAAGATGATGCACGCTCCGTCGTCCGCATCCAGGAGCAACTAGCAGCTGAACATGGCAGTGCTAACCCCGGATTTTTGCGCCTGCTTTGGATCCCGCAGGGACTGATGACACCTGCGTTGGAGATCAAGGATGAGCGGCAGAAGTCTTTCGTCGCTGAGCTACAAACTCGTATCACGGCGGGCGCCGAGCTGTTGCAGACGAGCGTCGAAGACTTAAAAACACGTGTCGTCGAAAAGCTGAATCCACCGACGAAGCCAATTGCCCATGCTGATCACTGCTCGAAGCTCAAGCAAGTCTACCTCATCTGTGAGAACCGCGACCGAAGCCTGGTGCGTCCTATCAAAGAATACCTCTTCAAACAAAATCTGGAAGTGATCACCTGGCTTGACGGAGGCGATACCAACTCACTGATGGACTACCACCGCAAGAACCTCAGAGAATGTGACGCGGCCCTTGTTTACTTCGGCTGCGGCGACGAACCCTGGGTACGTAAGAATCTTGAAGACCTCGAAAAGGCTTACGGTTACGGACGGCTAAACGATTGGCTCGCTAATGCCGTTTATGTAGGCGCCCCTCAATCAGAACAGAAAGAGGATTTCCTCACGCATCTGGTTCCCTATGTTATTCGCAACTTCAACTCATTCGATCCTAACGACCTGCGCGACTTCGTGACGGCAGTGCAGGCCGCCGAAGGAGGTCACTGATGATTGAGTCGAAAGAAATCAAAAACCCTTTCCCTGGTCTGCGGCCGTTTGAGACAGACGAGTATCGCCTGTTCTTCGGACGCGAAGGACAATCAGACGCGCTTATCGCGCGACTTCAGCGTTCGCACTTTCTCGCTGTCGTTGGCACCTCCGGCAGTGGCAAGTCTTCGCTCGTGCGCGCAGGCTTGCTGCCGTCGTTGCGTGGCGGCTTGATGGCGGGTGCAGGATCCGGCTGGCGAATAGCCATCATGCGCCCAGGTAGCGACCCGATTGGAAATCTTGCCCTCGCGCTTGCGGACAAGGACGTGCTGTTGGAAGCAGGTGGAGGTCTGCCTCCTGCAGAAGTCTATGCCGTTATCGAGGCCACATTGCGCCGCGGTTCGCTTGGTTTAGTCGATGTAGCCAGAAAGGCGCGACTCGCCGAACATGAGAAGCTGCTCCTCGTTGTGGACCAATTCGAAGAGTTGTTTCGTTATCGAGGGGCCCGTGGAGCTTCGACCGGTGACGACGCCTCGGCCTTCGTCAAGCTTCTGCTCGAAGCCGCTCAGCAAAGTGAATTCTCGATCTATGTCGTTCCAACAATGCGTTCGGACTTTTTGGGCGACTGCGCACAGTTTCAAGGTCTGCCTGAGGCAATCAATGACGGCCAGTATCTGATCCCGCGGATGACACGCGACGAGCGACGCTTTGCTATCACCGGTCCTGTCGGTGTCACACGTGGCAAGATCACTGAACCGCTCGTCAGCCGCCTCATGAACGACGTAGGTGACAATCCCGACCAACTCCCGATCCTTCAACACGCCCTCATGCGTACGTGGGATTATTGGGCTGCGCACCGTCGCAACGGAGAACCGATTGGCTTGGAGCACTACGAAGCTGTTGGCACGATGACTGATGCTTTGTCAGAGCACGCCGATGAAGCCTTTAACGAATTGCCCGACGACCGCAGCCGGCAGATCGCGGAGATCCTCTTCAAGGCTCTCACCGAACGTGGCGCGGACAATCGCGAGATTCGACGCCCGACATCTTTGAAGGATATTTGCGAGATCGCAGATGCCAGTACAGCTGAAGTTGGTGCGGTAATCGAGGTATTCCGCCGTGCAGGACGCTCCTTCCTGATGCCGCCAGCCGAGGTCCCACTGCAACCTGAAACCATCATCGACATTTCGCACGAAAGTCTGATTCGGAACTGGCGGCGGCTGAAGGAATGGGTAAAAGACGAAGCAGACTCAGCGCGCATCTATCGCCGGCTAGCCGGCGCGGCAACTGACTATCGTACTGGTGCTGGAGGGCTGCTGGATGACGTGACGCTGCAATACGTGCTCAGGTGGCGCGAGAAGTCAAAGCCGGATCACGCCTGGGGTGCGCGCTACCATCCTGAATTCGACGACGCAATGGCTTATCTCGAAGAGAGTCGCGCTGCCCGCGATGCGCGAATCGCCGCCGAGCGTGAGCGCGAGCGCCGCGAACTCGAAACCGCGCACGCTTTCGCAGAAAAACAGGCACGTTCAGCACGACGCATGCGCCGCTTGACTGCGGCGCTCTTCTTGATTCTTTTGTTCGCTGTGGGCACTGCAGCCTACGCGCTTCATGCGCGTTCGGATGCGAAAAGAAGCGAGAAGGAAGCGAAAGAACTTGCCGCCCGTCTGCAAGTTGAAAAAACCCAAACGGAACTCCTGGCTGCTGGCCTGGAGTTAAAGACGGAGGAAACTGAGCAGGCTCTCAATGCCGAGAGCAATGCACGGGAGTTGCAGAAGAAGGCCCTCGACGCGCAGAAGTTAGAGACCGAGCGTGCAAATGAGCAATCGCGCATCGCAGCAGTCAATCTTCAGAGGGCTGTGATTGCACAGCGGCTAGCCGAAGATAACGCAAAAGAGATCGTGGAAGCCGGGAAGCGTGACGATCTGCTTCGCATGAGCATTCAAGCGTCCCGGCGTGAGGATCGGTTGGAGGCGCTGGAGTTTTTGAAGCAACTCAAAACGAAGTTGGAGGCACTCCAACCAGGTGCGACCTCCGGTCAAAGTAGTGCACATCTCACGCCTGACCGGGCTAAACAGTTTGCACTGGACCTGGGCTGGACGTTATCCGATATCGGCGACATCTACCAACAAGAGAAGAGTTATCCGAATGCGATAGCAAACTATGAGGAAGCACTCGGTATCCTGCAAAAAGTACTTCCTGAGAACTCCGACAATCCTATCCTCTTTGGCACTTACCACGGCCTTGGCCACTCCAACTACAACCTTGCCCGGTCCGGCAAGGCCATCGAGATATACCATACGAAGGCGGAGGACTTTTTTAAGAAAGCGCTTGCTTTTCAACAAGAGCACCGAGCGAATAAACCGGGAGAGGTTGCGAGTGGTCATTTGAATCTCGCACGGCTGTACTCCATGTCCCTGCCTAGAGCAGACGAGGCCGTAAAGCACTACAGGTTGGCGATCGGACTCTTGAGGGAGAACAACGCCGATGAGGCGCATGCAGCCTTGAAGGAACTGGCGCAGTTCCATCGCGATGCCGGACGGTATGGAGAAGCCGAACAGGTCTACAACGAGTTGATAACCTCGCAGGAGGACATAACAATTTTTGAGTTCGCGGATAAGGGGCAAGGAATCGCAAACATCTACAGCGAACTGGCCGATGTTTATCGGGCAGACGGCAAAGAAAAAGAGGCTGACGACGTTTTCCATGTCGCTGACCTGATTCAGAAGGTGTCTTTGAAACTCAAGCGGAGTGACGGCAACGTTGAACTCAACCTTGACAATGATCTGGACGAAATGGGCGACGCCTATGTCAAACTCGGAAAATTTTCCGACGCGGAGGTCCTTTACAACCAGGCTCTTGACTACAGAAAGGAAAATCCGAACAAGTCAGCGTCTCTCTGGAAGAGCTATGACAAGCTGACCAGGCTTTACCGCGAAAATCTCAAAGACGACAAGAAGGCGGAGGAGTACAACAATCGTCTCATCGAACTTCTCAAGGACAATACAAATGTGAATCGATATGTTGATTCCATGGTGCAACTTGCCGCAGTCTACGCGAAGGATCCCGCCCGGTACGCCGACTCCGAAGCGCTCTACACGCGTGCCCTTGGTATCGCCATGGGACAAGACGATTGGCAGTATCCGAACGTGATCCTCTACTCGCTCGGACAACTTTACTATAAGCAGAAGAGAGTTCCGGAACGGGAGCAAGCGATCCAGCGCCGCCTTGAAGTCCTGACAACTTACTTCAAACGGCTCACTGACCCGGCGCGACGGCCGAAGGCTGCCAACACTTTAGTTTCGGAGTATCTCAATGCAATCGAGGCGGCAGCATACTTCCATTCTAACGTTCGAAAGAATGATGCTCAGGCCGAGGCTGTTTTCCAGCCGGCGTTCACATCCTTCGATTACATCACAGGCAACGTTTACAATGCGAAAGTTTTGGAGACCTACGCCTTGACGCTCGACCACTACCAGGCTCTGCTCAACAAACAGAACAAAACTGGCGACGCTCTTAAAGTGGCGGACAAGACGCGGAGCCTGAGGGACAGGCTTGGACAGTTTGATAAGATCTACACCCAAAACACGCCCGCGCAACAGAGTGCGGCAACGACGTCTCAGACGCCTTAATAAATCGCGGCCCGCGCCTGAGAAGTGGTTGTAGGGGCGGCACTCCGTGGCCGCCCCTTCTCGCGGTTCCATTATTTTCGAAACCCTTGTCAATCGACCAAGGGGCGGCCACGGAGTGCCGCCCCTACAACCGCCGAATGACAGAATCTTTTTTTTCGGTTAGGTTCTTCATGTCGAATTAGCTGTTTGTGACAAGAGATCACAACACTCGACCGACGAATCGGCGTTGATGAATACGAATTACCAGTTAATCAAAAACGAGGAACAGCTTCGCAAAGCAGTTGAGTTATTGTCGACTCACCAGACAATCGGACTCGATACGGAAACTACCGAGCTTGATCCCTACTTCGGGCGACTGCGTTTAATCCAGCTCGCCACTCCCAGCGGCGTACATATCGTCGATCTCGACGCTTTTCGCAATGGCGGCAACAACGATCTTTCGCAAGCCGACGCGCTTGCCCCGCTGCGCGAACTGCTGTCTGCTCACCGTCCCATCAAGATTGCGCATAATGCAAAGTTTGACGCGAAGTTTATCAAGCACCAACTAGGAGTCGATCTCGGCGGCCTTTTCGATACGCTGCTGGCGAGTCAGTTGGTTGGCGCGGGCGATATTGAAGAACGCCACGGGCTGGAGACCGTAGCTTCGCGCTATCTGAATGAAGCCGTCGACAAGTCTGAGCGACTCAGCAACTGGGACCTCGATCTCTCCGAAGCGCAACTCGAATACGCAGCTCGCGATGCAGCAGTCTTGTTGCCGCTGCGCGAGAAACTGATCGAACGATTGAAGTCCGATTCGCTCATCGATTGTGCGCGGCTGGAATTTGAGTGCGTGATGACGGTCGCTGATATTGAGCTGGCCGGCTTCTACATGCATAAGGATCGCTGGCTCGAACAGTTGGCTATCGTTGAGAAGAAAAGGAAGCAGCTCGCTGACGAATTGCAGGAGGTGCTTGCCGAAGAGTCTTCGCAGGGGTCGCTTTTTGGTGAACCGCAACGTGACGAAATAAATCTCGACTCGTCACAACAGCTGACACGGGCGTTTGAGCGCCTGGGAATCTCGCTTCCCGACTCGACGCGCAACTGGAAACTTCAGCCATTAGCGGCGGAGTACCCAATTATCGCCACACTGCTCGAGTACCGCACCGTACAGAAAGCACTGACTAGTTATGGTCAGAACATGATCGACTTGATCAATCCCACTACTGGCCGCTTGCACGCTGACTTCCGCCAAATCGGTGCGCCGACGGGAAGATTCTCCTGCACGAATCCAAATATCCAGCAGGTGCCTCATGCGGTGGAATACCGGCGCTGTTTCGCCGGACACCCTGAAGGCAGAAAGCTTGTGATTGCCGACTACTCGCAAATAGAGTTGCGGATTCTCGCCGAGTTTTCAGGTGACCGTGGCTTCATCAACGCTTTCAACTCCGGCGCCGATCTACACCGCGTCACCGCGGCCGAGGTTTTCAACGTGACCCTTGACCAGGTCACGCGGGAGCAAAGAGATTTTGCCAAGCGCCTGAACTTCGGAGTGGTCTACGGAATTGGCGCGCAACGCTTCTCAATGATGACGGGATTAAGCGTGCCGGAAGCGGAAAACGTGCTGCGCAAATATTTTGCTACCTATCGCCAGCTTGATACCTATCTTCACGAAGCCGCAAACCGCGCTGTCACTGAGCGCCAGGCACGGACTGGTTCAGGCCGCCTCGTTCGTTTCCGCTATGACGAACAAGATCGCCAACAGATTTCAATGACGAAGCGCAACGGTAAGAACACCCCGATTCAGGGCACGAGCGCCGACATACTTAAACGCGCCTTACGTCTGCTGAAGGATGAATTGCGCGGCACCAACGCGCAGATCGTCAACATCATTCATGACGAAATTGTGGTTGAGGCAGATGCGAGCGAAGCCGAAGACGTTGCGCGAAAGGTCGAACGCGCGATGTGCGCCGCCGGCGAGGAATATGTAAAGACAGTGCCGGTGAAAGTGGAGACGGAGATAGCAGATGAGTGGGTGAAATGAAGGATGAAGGATGAAGGATGAAGCAGGAACAGGCAGAAAAGCATTTTCCATATCACATTTTTCATTTGTCATTTTTCATTGGCACTTTGCATTCGGCATTCTGCATTTGCCAGAATCGTTCAGTTCGCCAGAATCGCTCAGTTCGAAATGGCAAATGAGATATGACAAATGTGATATGGAGAATGCTTTTCTGCCTGTTCCTGCTTCATCCTTCATCCTTCATCCTTGATCCTTTCTTTTGCTCTACAGTCCGAAGCGGCTT
>DATBRN010000060.1:0-8820 GCA_036560225.1 Pyrinomonadaceae bacterium
CCGCTTCACGGACTCGCTCCTTTTTTCCCGACTGGGTTCCTGGGGTTCCGCTGTGCTCCACCCCAGGGCGGGGTCCCCAGCCGGGCAGCCCGGCTGGGGTGCGAGACTTTATGCTACCACCTGCTCCGCAGGTTCGTTGACAGCTTTCACCGAGATTGCGCGCACTCAAGGTGTACTTAAGAATCTTGCAAAAAAACAAGAATTTGACGGTTGGTTGCACAGAGATCAAGTGTCGTATCCCATGATCTTTCTGTGAATCCCATCTTTGAGCACTACAACATTAAAGTTAATCAACAATCCTACGCGCCAGCTACCTAGTCGCAGCTATGTAAGCATCTGAGCATCATGAATGGGCGCCAGCGCTGCTCTTTCTCTGTGCCAACCTCCGTGTTCTCTGTGTCTCTGTGGTGGAGACTAATGTTACCCAGACTCAAGCTGCAAGGACCGCGCTCACGCACGTCTTTTCAATAAAATGCCAAAAACCTTGCTCCACCTCCTCAAAACACCAACTTCAACTGCGCAAACAATGAATAGAGTGGTTTACGTGGATTAATAACATCCGGCTCACAGAAATCGCCGACGTTTGGCGGACAGTTGCGCGAGCGGTCAGTGAAAATGTCCCGAAAGCCTCGGCCTGTCTGTAACGTGGACGCACCAAACGTGACCGTTACGTTGTTTATTAAGAACGGTCGATAGGCGACCCCGACACTATAGTCGAAACCAATGTCGTGCCGAATCCGGTTTTGAAAAAGCAGGTACTCCAGCGGCTCAGTCCGATGAAACCGAAGATAATTAACATTGAACACCGTCTTGATTCGCTGCGTCAGTTCCACATCTACGCCGGCGTTGTAGATGAAGATGCCGGGATTCACAAAGTTTGCCTGGCCCTGAGTCTTGCTGCTGCGCAAACTTGGCAGCACACTGTTCGGCTGCACCAGACCAACCCCAGTTTGTGTCAACCGAATGCCGTTACGATTCCAAAAGGAGAACTGCCCGCCAACGAAATTTGGATCATCAAAGATCGCATCAAAGCCGGTTGCCTTATTGTCGGTGGGCTTTGAATCGCCCTGCGCAAAAAAGAAAGAGCCCTTGAAGCGCAAATAGTCATGGTCGACTGACGCCTCAACCGCGGCCATGTTTGACCTGACGCTTACGCCACGACCCGCGATTGGATTTCTCTCGTCGCGCCCAAACGCAAAGTAATATGAATGCGTCAGGTTAAGTCTGCCCAGATGCCCATCCCCGTTGAGCCCAACGTAACCGACCTTTATCGCGTGTGGTCGAACATCGCCAATCAAGGCAGGACGAACCAGAAATCCGTTGCGGTCATACTTCAAGCTGCGCCGGTCGTCGTTGTAAAGCAGGCTTCCCTGGATCGTGAACCCTTTGCGGATGAAGTCCTGGCGGAAGACGTTAGCGATGTAGACGTTTTGATGGCGTGTGTCGAAGCGGTTGAGGCCGCTGTTTGTGTCCTTCTCCAGCATTGAGAAGTAGGCGGCGTTGTATTGAATGCGATTGTTATCTGCGGCGCCAAAAAAACGTAGCCCAAGGTTGTTGTCGGAAAAAATGAAGCCGCGAAAGTCAGAGACGAATGGCTGTATTCCGGCGCGCACGGAAATGAAATCGTAGTTTGCGTTCACGTCCCAAAGTTTCACTTCACCAAATGCCTCTTCCAGCGAGACGTGCGTATCAGTGCGATTGGTGCCTCGTCTGACGTCGATGTTTACGACGCCGTTTTCGCGTGCATTGAGATAATTGGGAATGCTGAAGGTTGGGGAGATCTTGATGGCCCAATCGCGCGGTCTGAACGTGGAGTCGCCGTGGAACAGTTCAAAGCTTAGTTGCATGGTTTCACTGGCGGCAAACTGCTCCGGCTGACCGAAAAACTCAGCGCTGCCCGGTTCGTCGCTGCTTACGTCGGATGGTGTGGGCGCTCGCCTCTGCTCGACTCCGGTGGTGCTGACGGCGGAAAGGATCATGAAAAGCTCGTTGCCCTTGATAGGATAATCGCCCTTCAGCACGCTTTGGTTGTAAGGATCCCACCAGCGCCCATGCTTAAAAGGAATATCGCGCCCGCGCGCTGCCCGGTCTCCATAGCGGTCATATTCCGGAAAGCCTATCCGCCAGCGATCGCGAACTTCACGCCGATCAGCGGCTGTTTGTGGTTCAGAAGGTACTGTTTCCTTTCCGGCATGACCAAGCGGTTTGTCCTGCGGTGGTCCTGGTATTTCCTTTACCTCAACCTTGTCCAACGGAATGTCTACAACCGTCTCCTTTCCGGCTTCTACAATCACATTCTCAAGCATCTCGCCGCGGGCGATAGCGAATTCACCGTAGTTCTTGTCTTTATCAAACCGGGCGATGTGCGGCGGGGCCACTGTGAGGCGATAGGCGCCCGCGCTTAAGCGAAGTGAATAGCTACCATCAGCCTTAGTGCGCGCTCGTTTCCACTTACCGGTAACTTGATTGGTAGCGATAACCGTTACGCCCGCGATGGGAGCTCCGGAAGCGACGCGAACAGTGCCTTTGATATCTCCTGACCCCTGGCCCAATACTGCAAGGCCGAGCGTGTGTATGAGCAATACAGCGGTGCCGAGCAAGATTAGAGTCTTTGTCATGACAGAGAATCTTGTAACGCGCGTTTGCCTTGTAACATACGAGTAGCGGAGAGGCAACGGAAATCACTAAAGCCTTGCTCATTGAGTAGACGCGGCGTTAACGAGCAGTTACGGACCCGGCACTCAAGCTTGGCTGGGCCACTCAACTACAGAACCGTGAGCGGTAGCGACCGGATGCTACACTCAACCCTACTCTGCCGCTCAACTACAGAACCGTGAGCTGTCGGGCCGAATAACACAGAATCTTCGTGATAACGTCGGGCATCACAGTTTGTGTGTAGCACCCGGTCACTACCGCTTGCGGTTCTGTATTGCCTCTTTCCGCTTGAGTGTGGCATCCGGTCGCTATCGCTCACGGTTCTGTAGTTGAGCGGCCCAGATACTGTTGAGTGGCAGTATTCGGCAACCAGCGAGTTGTTAAGCACTACTACTTTAAGTGTGAATCTACAATCGAGTGCGGGCTTTGTGATACATTGTGCCTCGGTCTTCCCATATCATTCGGCGAATCTCCGTAATGGTTCCAGGTTCATATTCCCGCTTACGAATACTGTTTGCGTTAAGCCTGAGCGCAATCTTTGCCGGGGCGACGTTTTTTCAGTTTTCTAAAACCTCCGCCCAAACCACCTCTCCAATTCTGATCAGCCATGAAGATTCGACGCGTGCGATTTCTTTTGAATCTGTAACCCGTCAACGCGAGCCGTTCTCTCCAACAGCGCACGTCAAGTTTGGCGCTGACAATCAGACGCGAATCATGCTGTTCGCGATGAACCTGATCCTGCAGACAGGAGATACGGCCAGTTCAGTCAGTGTCTCCGCTGAAGACTTCGCGCATCACATCTACCAGTTGCCGGTGGAACACGTTGGCAGCGTTCCAGATCAACCATGGGCCACCTCGATAGTCGTTCGACTGAGTCAGGATCTGGATGACCTGGGCGACCTTCTGGTACGAGTCAGCTATCGCGGACTTTCGAGTAACCGGGTACGGGTGGCTATGGGCCACATCGGTGGGGGTCTGCCCGATGATGAGGGCGCTGTTCCAACACCAGGTTCCGCTGTTCCTATTGTTCCCAGTGCAACTGCCGGCAATTTAACTATCGCTGACGTACAGACAATCATCAGCCAGGCCGTTTCCGCCGCCGTAGCACTTAATCGATCAGTGACTGTGTCAGTCACTGATCGTGAAGCAAATGTTCTGGGTGTGTTTGTAATGACCGGAGCCCCGGCTACAACTACCATTCGCAGCGTCGGCGCCAGCGGTGGCGGTCTCGAAGGCGCCGTCGTGCCAGCGTCGCTGGCTGCAATTTCCAAGGCTGGAACTGGCTCGCTTTTCAGCACGAGTGGAAACGCGTTTACGACGCGTACGGCCGGATTCATTATCCAGGAACACTTTCCGCCAGGCATACAGTTTCGTCCCGGTGGTCCATTGTATGGGGTGCAGTTTTCATCCCTTCCCTGCTCCGATATCAAGATTCCGGGTCTGCCGCTGGGACTTTCGGGTGATCCGGGTGGATTACCAATCTACAAGGACGGAATGGCGGTAGGCGGTGTCGGCATCGAAGGAGATGGTATTTACACTGTCGATCGCGACCCCACCGACTTCGATCAGCCATTTGAAGAGCAGATTGCTGCCTCTGCTGTGCGCGGCTTTGAAGCGCCACTTTTAATACGTGGTGACAATATTCTCGTTGATGGCATTCGCTTGCCTTTCTCAAACGTCTCGAGTCCACCCGCTCCCGCCACTATCCCTTTCGGCAGCCTGCCGGGCGTAGTTCCGGTAGCGTTCTCGATTCGCGGTGCGCAAACCTCGGCGTTTGTTCCCGCGAGTGTGGGCGGTGTTGGAGGTGAGGTGGATACGCGTTTCTTTCCCTTTGTGGCGGGCGCGTCTCCGGCGGGTCCAAACGCACTGACTGCCGCTGAAGTGCAAACAATAATTGCGCACGCGGCCCAGCAGGCAAACATCACCCGCGCCGCAATTCGCCAACCATTGGGCAGCAACGCGCGCGTGACAATCGCGGTGGTGGACGCGGCAGGAACGGTGCTTGGTGTTTTTCGACAACTCGATGCGCCGGTATTTGGTTTCGACGTCTCAGTGCAGAAGGCGCGGACCGCGGCGTTCTACTCAGGCGCTGCAGCAGGACCATTACTGCGTGGCGCCGGGTTTTCTTCTTATGCGGATCGTGCTCTCGCGGATGGCCTGAGGTTGGACGGTTCGGTTGCTTTTACCGACCGCGCTGTCGGTTTCCTGCACCGACCGTTTTTCCCCGACGGTATCAACAACACCGCAGCTGGTCCATTCAGTACGCCACTGAGCGACTGGAGTCCCTTCAATGTCGGTTTACAATTGGATTTGATCAAAACGAATCTGCTGGCAGCAATAGGCGGCGCCGGTGTTCCGTGCACCACGATTCCCAATCTGCCCAATGGCATTCAGATTTTTCCAGGCAGCGTTCCTCTTTATAAGAATGGCGTGCTCGTAGGGGCTATCGGAATCAGCGGCGATGGTGTGGATCAGGATGACTTGATCAGCGCCGGTGGTGGCAATGGTTTTTCACCTGCGCCGGCAATTCGGTCAGATCAGATTTTTGTTAGAGGTGTTCGGCTGCCGTTCTTGAAGTTTCCTCGTAGCCCGAATCTCTAAAGTTTCGAGTTCCGAGTTTCGAGTTCCGGCCCAACCCGTTCCGTTTAGAAAGCGGACTTGTCCGCCCGTCGCGGGGGCCACACAAGTGACTATCTAAACGAAACGGGTCCGCCCCTCGCGGCGGGGCACAAGTGCCCTATCTAAACGGAACGGGTTAAGAGAGAACCCGGAGTTCGGAACTCGAAACTGGAAACTCGGAACTCGGATCGAACTCGAAACTCGGAACTCTGAACTCGAAACTCGGAACAGTTTTTTAAGATGCGTGCCCTTTGTTTCATCTTGATCGCGTGCTTGCTGGGTTGCGTATGTCTTGCGCAAACATCCAGCGCGCCCCAAGACGCGCTGGCGGTCCTGCGTTTGCGAGTGAGAGTCAAGGTGGGTGATTCAACCAAGGGCCTTTCGCGTAAGCGATTCTTTCTTGCCAAGGGTTCACTCGAACAAAACAAGAGCGTGGTTGAAAGCATCGAGCGGCGGCCCGTAGTTTCTCGCGACTGCTACTACCGCAGCGTCGGCGCAAGCGAGGCGTTGATTAAGTGGCTGGAAGTAAACGATTGCGAGTCGGTCTACTGTCGCGAGATTCAACCAGCGGACCTAGAGGGAGCCGGCGCCGTTCCTGAGTTTCTGACGGCCGTATCGGCCGGTGAAAAGGAACTTGGCAGCCGTGAACTGGCGCGCAAATGGTTGACGGTCAATCTTCCGGAAAAACTTCGCGACGGCTTCTACCAGAATCGCCAGCGTGATTTACAGTCAAGCATTAAACAAGCCGAGCAGAGTTCGGGGGCAAAGGTGCTCTCGGTTATGACCGACCGAAACGGCACCGCTTATTTCACTGACCTCGAGCCAGGGACTTACACACTTTCAAATATTCTTCCGACTGAGATTGGCAGCACGAGCCTAATCTGGAATTGCGAGGTCCAGGTGAAGCAGGATGACCGCGCATTTGAGAAACCGTATTTAATATCGAATCGAAAAGACAAAAACGTGAAGTGTGTGGCAATCGAAAAGCCGCTCCCTGCTTGCGAATCGGTGGCCAAGTGATCTACCAGCCCGCGAGAGCGGGCGAGGGCCGGCTAAGCGTCTCGCCGCACTCGTCTTCGTCAACGATTGTGTTGTGTCAATACTGTCGCCCGCGCTTGCGGGCTGGTTGAATCATTTTTTTGGTTTGTTACCTGGGGTTTCGTTGCACTTCACCCCAGGCTTATGCTTCCACCTGCTTCGCAGGCTGGTTGAGAGATTGGACCGTCTAACAGTTGATGAGACGTATTGTCCAAGCTGCCATCTTGATCTTGGTGCCAATTAGTTTTTTCTTTGGTGCGATCTGTCTTAGCGGAGTTTCTGCCCAAAGACGGCAGCGGCGACCGCCTGCAAGTGCTCGTGCGACTAGTCGGCCCGCGACTATCGATTACTCAAAGTTCTCTCACGCCACAAAGAAACATCAAGGAGCTTGCAATACCTGCCACAAAGTTCCGACCGGCAACTGGAAAAAAGTAAGAGACTTTCCCGACGTCGCCGACTATCCGGGCCACGACGCCTGTATTGGTTGTCATCGGCCGCAGTTTTTCAAGGGAGCAAAGCCGGTTATTTGCTCAGTCTGCCATTCGAAGGTCTCACCTCGTGACGATGTGCGCTTCGCGTTTCGCAACCCTGCAGTGCCACGCCAGTTCCTGATCGAGTTTCCCCACGATAAGCATCAGGACGTGATCGCACAGCTCGAGCGGTCTCCGGAGCGCGCGCAGCAGGTAAAACTCGTTGCAAGTGGTTTTGGGCCGGCTAATGTAAAGCAAACTGTTAGTTTGCGGGCGTGGGCACACTCAAGATCTAGCTTTACCGAACGATCGCAAACTAACAGTTTGCTTTACAACCATCCTGCCGACGCGGAAACAAAGCACTACAACAATTGTGAAATCTGTCATGGCCCGCGCACCGTGGCTCTGGTGGCGCCCGCCACCGGTTGGCCTGATTCGTTTGTTCCTGACGCCGCAACGTTCCGGGCCGTGCCTACGAGTCATGCGTCCTGCTTCAACTGTCACTGGAAATCGCAGCAGCCAACAAATGAAAACTGCGCTGGTTGTCATAAACTCAGCGAGCCGCCTTTCAAGCTTTATAGCGCCTCCGATGCTCCCAAGCGGATTTCAGTCAAATTCCGTCACGCACGCGAACAACATGTGCAGGAATGCACCACGTGCCATATCAACATCACAAAGGCATCAACCCTTCGCGGTTTGCAACCGGACGTTCCCATCACGGCCTGCACGGAATGTCACAACAAGGACGGACTGCGATTGGACGTGAGCCGCGAGCTGGAGGCGATCGACAAAAATCGCGATTTCGTTTGCAGCTATTGTCACACGTCAGATGTCGGAAGACTTAATGCGCCGCCGGGTCACTATCTGATCGCCGGCCGCGAAGCCATGAAACGCAAGGATGTGAAGTGAATCTTCGGTTGGTCCAGATTCTCCAGACTTCGAAGTCCTTTGTAAAACGCTTTCCAGTGGCGCGGTTAATATCTGTGTGTTGTCTTTGTGTTCTCGGTGTCTCTGTAGTGAGTTTAGCCCGGCATGGATCCAGCGCCGAGACACAGAGAACACAGAGCTTGCTCAGAGAGTTTGTGTTCGCCGCATCACCGCAAAGTCCGGACCTTGATTACTCAAGCTTCAAGCATACAAGCCAACGCCACGCCTCGCTCGCCTGCGACGCCTGCCACCAGCGCAGCGACAATTCCGCGACGCCGCGATTCCCGGGTCACAAAGCCTGCACCGGCTGCCACCTGGCACAGTTTGTCACGCCGAATGTTCCGATGTGCGTCATCTGTCATACAGACGTCAACAGCTCAAACCCACCTTTGAAAAGTTTTCCGGCGAAGTTCGACGAAAGGTTCAACGTTAAGTTCGATCACGCTCAACACATGACTGGGACCGCCCGGCCGCAGAATGGATGTTCGGCCTGTCACGGCCGGGTCGGTGGGCGAGCGGCGGCGCTTGCAATCCCTACAAGTCTTACGGCCCATAACCAGTGCTACACCTGTCACACTCCGAGCAGCAAAGCTCAATCGGGCCGTGAGATTGCATCCTGCGGAGTCTGTCACGCTCAAAGACCCTATATTCGAACCACGACCACTGCGCGCGCTTTTCGTTATGCATTTAGCCATGCGAAACATGGTCCAGCGCAGCGGCTATCCTGCGCCGATTGCCATCAGTTAACTGCCGGTGCGGCACAGTCTCGCCAAGTGAGTTCGCCTGCTGTTGCAGAACACTTTCCGTCTGTCCGGGGACAGGCGTGTCTTACTTGCCACAATGGCAGACGTTCGTTTGGTGGTGATTTGGCTTTTAAGGATTGCCGGCGCTGCCACACTTCAACGAGTTTCAAAATGCCACACTAAACTTGTTTTGTAATCAACCAGCGGGGGCAAGCCCACCTTCCCAACCTGAGAGATTTTCGGTTTGCTCGACTAATGTAGCCTTGAAAGCCTTCAATCGTAGGAAAATCACTCGAGTCACGTCAGCTCAGGGTTAGGAAGGTGGGCTTGCCCCCGCTGCTTGCAAAAACTCAAGATTGGAGGAATTT
>DATBRN010000061.1:0-6700 GCA_036560225.1 Pyrinomonadaceae bacterium
TTCAACGGCCGGCGCGACTTGCTGGGGGAAACTCTAGGCGGCTGGCAAATCGCTACGGTGGTGCGTCTCGCTTCGGGCACGCCTTTTACGGTCAGAAACACCGCCGGCGTCGACTTAAACTTCGACAGCTTCATCGAGAACCGTCCGGTCATACTTGATCCATCAATCCTTGGGCGAGTAGTTGACCATCCGTCAACGTCACAAAGCGCGCTACCGCGCTCGGCTTTTCGGACAGCGACCTTAGCCGATTTTGGAAACGGAGTACTCGGACGCAACACCTTCTTCCGCGACGGGCAACGAGTTGTAGACATCGGCCTCACGAAGTATTTCGAGATGCCTTTCGAAGGCCATCGGTTAATGCTGCGCGCAGACCTTTTCAATGCTTTTAATCATGTGTGGTATGGAACGCCCGTAACTGACATTGCGGCCTCCAACTTTGGAGCGATCACGGGTACTCATGCCCTTTACACTCCGCGCACGGTTCAAATCGCGCTGCGCTACACGTTCTAACTAACCGGGACTAAACTGGGCGACGAGTGAAGGCCCCCAACTCTTTTATGAGTATGTCAAAACAGCGAAGCACCAAGGTGGCAGCACTCGTGGCCCTTGCGTTCTTTGCTCCTACAATTTGCAGAACGTCTGAGTCAGCATCCCGTCCGCAAGATACGCCAGCGACTTCGGTTCCTGGGCAAGTAGTCGCGCATGCTCCGTCCAACGAGGTGCGCGCGCTTTGGGTTGTGCGTACCACGCTTACGACGCCTGAAAAGATTCGGACAATGGTCCAATCTGCCGCGGCAAACGGTTTCAACACCCTTATCGTGCAGGTGCGCGGGCGCGGCGATGCGTATTACCGGTCTCACCGGGAGCCGCGCGCAGCGGAACTAAAGGAACAATCTCCGGAGTTCGACCCTTTGGCCGTTACCTTAGTCGAGGCAAAGAAGCGAGGATTGAAAGTTCATGCCTGGCTCAACACCAGTCTCCTGGCAAACCTGGATGATCTGCCCACGGATCCAAAACACGTCTACAACAGGCATCCTGAATGGCTTGCCGTTCCACGACCAGTTGCCGCCGAGCTTTACAAAATGTCGCCGCGCGATCCGCGCTACCGGGCGCGCATTGTGGAGTGGTCCAAAGCAAACCGCGGCGAATTGGAAGGTGTATATACGGGACCTGCTAATGCGAAGGTTCGCGAACATATCTACAAGATCTGGATGGATGTTCTCAGAAACTACGACGTCGATGGACTTCACTTTGATTACGTAAGACTTGCCAGCCCTGATTTCGATTACAGCCGGACGTCTCTGGATCAATTCCGAAAATGGTTGGAGCCCAAACTCTCTGCCGGCGAGCGTAGTCAGCTGAAACAGTTGTCAAAACAGAATGCGCTTGCAGCAGCTGAAACCTACGCGGATAAGTTTGGCGTGTTTCAGCGCGAGGAGATCACAATGCTGGTCCAGCGGATCTATCGGGAAGTCAAAAAACAAAAACCACAGGTCACGGTTTCGGCGGCGGTCTTTGCCAACGATGAAAACGCGTACACCCGTAGATTTCAGGACTGGCGCCGTTGGCTTTCCCTGGGCATTCTGGATGTGGCGTGTCCGATGGCTTATTCGACCGACACCGCCGTCTTTAAGAAGCAGATTGAGATCGCGACTACGAGTGCTCACGCAGCGGGACGTCGCGTTTGGGCCGGAATCGGAGCGTACCGGATTCCTGCTGATTCGACGGTGGAAAAGATCAATGCTGCTCGCGCCCTGGGCTCAGATGGAATAATTCTTTTCTCTTACGATTTTACGGTCAGGCAGGGTGAACTCAATCCGGCGGGAGACTACCTTGACCGGGTGCGCCGAGGCGCCTTCGAATGAGTAGCAGAGAGTGGGAAGTTTCAGGCTGCTTAAGGAGATTGTCCGCATTCCCTACGAATCGTTTGTTTGCGCCACTCTTTAATCGATAAGAAAACCTAATGGGAACGCCAGGACT
The DNA here is from genome assembly GCA_036560225.1 of Pyrinomonadaceae bacterium. GTDB lineage: Bacteria > Acidobacteriota > Blastocatellia > Pyrinomonadales > Pyrinomonadaceae > PSRF01. Next base: position 1,981 of record DATBRN010000061.1, read on the forward strand.
AAGGAAGGACTAAAACTTCTTGTTACACCAGCAAGCGCTGGTGTATAAGGTAGTTCTCCGTCGGGAAGTCGCAACTACTTCAGCTATCATTTCAAACCATTGACGAGAGGAACCCCCATGAAGCAATTGAGATCTACTTTGCCAATATTGTCATTGACCATTGCCCTGTTTCTCGGGCTGAGTGCAGTCACGTACGCGCAGGAAATCACCGGCAACATCGTTGGTACTGTGAAAGACAGCAGCGGTGCCGCCGTCAAAGGGGCAACAGTCACGATTACCGACGAAGACAAGGGTATTGTGGTGCGTACGATCACCACCGGCGACGAAGGTGAGTTTTCGGCTCCGCAGTTACAGTCGGGCAACTATTCGGTGGCCGTTGAGGCGCCGGGTTTTAAGAAGTCATTACAGACTGGCGTCAAGCTCGATGTAAATCAACGTAGAGCGCTGGATGTGACGCTGGAAGCGGGAAACATCGCTGAGGTGGTGACCGTCGCGGCTGATCAGGTGGCGGTAGAACTTACTACCCCCACCGCTTCAACTGTTATCAATGGCGATCAAGTTCGGGAGTTATCAGTAAACAACCGAAACTTTGTGCAGCTCGTGACGCTCGCGCCTGGTGTCTCTAACGATCTTGCGGACCAGGTGTATGTTGGCACCACGAACCCTGCGGGCCAGGCCAACACAGTCAATATCTCGGTTAATGGCGCGCGGAGCAGCTCAAACACGTTCCTGGTTGATGGCGCCGATATCACCGACCGTGGCTCGAACATCACCATTCAGGCTTATCCCAGCATCGATTCTATCGGTGAATTCAGAGTTTTGCGGAGCCTCTATCCCGCAGAATCCGGAAACAGTGGTGGCGGACAGGTCAATATCATAACCCGCTCCGGGGGCGATGAGTTCCATGGATCACTATTCGAATTTGTTCGCAATGAAAGACTGAACGCTAACGACTTCATAAATAATTCCCTCGCGAACCCTACTTTCGGAAGAGACTCAAACGGCAAAGCTAAACGAAGTCCGTTTCGCTATAACAACTTCGGGGGAACCGTGGGTGGACCGGTCTACGTCCCTAATTTCGGTGAGGGCCGGGGAAGCATGTTAACCAAGCTAAAAGGAACATTCTTCTTCTTCTCGGAGGAACAACGCCGTGACCTGCGCTATCCAACTTTGATTGCAACCGTTCCTGATGCCTTGTTGCGACAGGGAATTTTCCCGGTTGACGTTTGTATCAACCGCAATGATGTTGTGGGCGCAACCTGCACCGGCGCAAATATTCTTCCCCGAGGGACACCGCTTCCCGCCAGTGCGTTTAATTCCGCTGCCATAACCTATCTCAACGGGATCTATAACAAACTGCCATTGCCAAACGGACCAAACTTCGGGCTCACCTCAGCGGCAATCAATCGATCTAACTTCCGCCAGGAAATTTTCAAGATTGACCATAACTTTAGTGACAAGTGGTCAGCTTTTTATCGTTATGAAAACGATAAGATCCCGACCCTGGATGTTAATTCGTTGTTCTCAAGCGGTGGCAGCCTCCCCGGGGTCTCTACCACAGAGACGGATTCACCGGGAAAGGCGCACACCTTCCAAACTACTTTCACAATCAGCCCCAGAGCGATCCTCGAAGCCCGCTATGCCCACTCTTATGGCGCAATTCTCAGCAGTAACGTCGGGTTGCTGGCTTTAGTCAATACCCCCAATCCCGTGAAGTTGCCGTTTACGAATACTCGTGACCGAGTCACGTCTATTATTGGCAATGGTTTCGGCAGCGCCTCCACCGGAGCTAACGGAGGACTGATCAGTTTCGGTCCTTACGACAACTTCTCGAACAAGAACCTGTTTGGAAGCAATCTCACATTGATTAACGGCAATCACACAATGAAGCTTGGCGGCGCCTACTCCAAGTATAGGAAGAATGAAAACGCCTTAGTTAGTGACACGACTGGTGGTAATCAGGGTGTCTTTACGGGATTTGGCACTTCGCTTCCAGCCAACGTAGGCACTGGTCCGGGCCAGAGTCTGCCGCCGGGAGTTTCTCTGACAACGGCCCAGAACGTGCAGCGTTGGGCAAACTTCCTGGTTGGAAATGCGGCCAGTTTCGTTCAGGGAAAATTTGATTACACGGCCAACCTAATTCAGGGAAACATTGAAGCCTATGCGCAGGACGAGTGGCGCTTCAGGCCGAATCTGACTTTGTATTACGGAGTGCGATATTCGCGATTCGGACAGCCGAATGATAGAAACGGTCGACTCTCGAATTTCGACCCCGCCCTTTACTCTGCCGCCAGCGCTCCGCTGGTGACTGGCGCGGGCAATCGCGTCGCAGGCACAGGCAACTTCTGCAACGGCATGTTTGTGAATTCTCAGAATCCACAGACCGCCGTCAACTGCACGCCCGGAATATCACCTTTTGGTGATGAGGTTGCGAAGACTCCGAACCGTGATTTTGCGCCGCGCGTGGGTCTCGCCTGGGATCCTTTCGGGAAAGGCCGTACTTCGATTCGTACTGGCTACGGAATCTATCACGAGCAGTTTCTTGTAGGTTTCGCGGAACAGATCATCGGTGTTAACCCGCCGTATCAGGAGAATTTCACGATCCTTAACACGCGTTTAGACAATCCCGCCGGAAGCGCCACTAATCCGCCGTCGGCGGCAGCTTCAACCATTCGTGGAATGGATAAGGATTGGAAAACCCCGTACATGCAGCACTGGTCTCTTGATGTTCAGCACCAGTTAAGCAGCAAGATGGTGTTCACAGTCGGCTACTATGGCTCAAAGGGAACACATCTTGTAGGAGTCACCGAGATAAACGAACTTCCGCCGGGCCTGGCACTGAATTCGTTTTGCGCGCCTGGCAACAATTCAACCGCAACGCCGGGTGTGACGCTGGTGAGATGTCAGCCGGCGGGTTATGCATTTCGTAACTCGGCAACGACAGCAGCGCAGGGAAATCCGAACGTCGTGGGAACCACTACCTTCAACGATAACGCCATCCTCGACCAGCTTCGTCCGTATCGGGGCTATAAGTCCATCACCATGCTGCAGCCGCGTTACAACTCGAACTATCACAGTTTACAGCTTTATGCGCAGCGTCGCTTTAGTGGAGCATCGCAAATAAGCGCGGCTTATACCTGGTCTCATAACCTCACCGACAGTCAAAATGATCGTTCTAATGCTCCGCAAAACACATTCGACATTCGCAGTGAATACAGCCGTTCGACCCTTGATCGGCGGCACGTGTTTTCAATGAACTACATTTACGAACTGCCTTTCTTCAAAGACCAGCATGGCTTCACCAGTCAGGTTCTGGGCGGATGGCAGGCATCCGGTATCGTGACCTACAACACCGGGTTGCCTTTTACGATCACCACCTCAAGTTTCGATGCTGCGGGCCTGGGTAATAACCCGGCGGCCATCGCCGGCAACAGGCCAAATCTGCTCTGCGATCCAAATTCAAACGCGCCGCACACTTTCCAACAATGGTTCAATGTCGCCTGTTTCCAGACCAATCCGGCCGTGGGCACACCGGTGGCAAATGTTCCCGGCACAGCGGGCCGTGGCATGGTAAATGGGCCGCCAACTTCGCGTATCGACTTCACTATGACGAAGAACATTCGTTTCAGTGAGCGGACGCGCCTGCAACTTCGCGGAGAGGCCTTCAACATACTAAATCACACTAACTTCCGGACTATCGGTACCAACGTTACCCTGGGAACGTACGGTACCGTGACCGCAGTGCGTGATCCACGCACCATTCAACTGGGGGCCAAGTTGATCTTCTAACCAATCCAGAGAATTATCCGGGTTTCCTTCCAAATGCCCACGGCGCGAATAGGAGCCGTGGGCATTTGTGTATCTTTGGCAGAGCCAATTTATTTGGCTGAGCGGCCCGGTTCCTGATTTAATGACTTCATGACCGAACCACTCCCACCGAACCTGCTTCTTCGTAATGCGCGCATTGTGCTTCCCGATCAAGTAATGGAGGGCGGAACAATCTCTGTCGAACAGGGCCGCATTGCTTCCATCGCTAACCTGGATCTGGGAAGCCTTGCGGAAAGGGATGGCGAACTTGATCTGGCCGGCCTCACAGTCTATCCGGGGTTCATCGATGTTCACATTCACGGTGCCGCTGGTGTGGATATGATGGAAGCCAGTGCGGCCGACATTGCACATGTTTCCCAATTCCTGGCGACGCAGGGTGTCATCGGATGGCTGCCTACACTGGTGCCGGCGCCTATTGAGGACTACGTGCGTGCTGTCAAAGCAATCGACTATGCAATGCAATCGCATCGCGGCGCGCGAATCCTTGGCGTTCACTATGAAGGACCCTTCGTGAATTCCGCACAATGTGGCGCTTTGCGAACGCAGTTTTTTCGAACGTTTTCGGGTATACAGGACTTAGACGATCTTCCGGTGTTCGTCTACAAGGCAGCCAGACATATGATCACGGTGGCGCCGGAGATCGCCGGCGGGATCGAACTGGTGCGAGAGTTAATTGAACGTGGTTGGGTAGTTTCGCTGGGCCACACACGGGCCACGTTTGATCTGCTCGATCAGGCATTTGCGGCGGGCGCCCGTCACATGACACATTTCATGAATGCAATGGCGCCATTCCATCATCGCGCACCGGGGCCTGTTGCTTGGGGACTCTGTCGTGATGATGTTAGCTGTGATGTGATCGCGGACGGTGTTCACCTTGATCCTCAAATTTTGC
>DATBRN010000062.1:0-14607 GCA_036560225.1 Pyrinomonadaceae bacterium
TTGCTGAATAGTCGTTACTCCGCCTATCGCGCGCTCTATCCGGCATTGCGTAGTGTTGCGCAGGCCGGTGCTTCGAGCGCAGAGCTTGGAACAGCGAGGCCTTCTTCAATCGGGTCTTCTTCTTGATAGTCTTTTTAGTAGAAGTGAGGTTTGAGAAATGACACAAGACAATTACACACCGCGACCGGAACACAAGTTCACCTTTGGTTTGTGGACGGTCGGAAATCGCGGGCGCGACCCGTTTGGAGATGCTGTGCGTCCAACACTGAGTCCAGTTGAAGCAGTGCAAATGCTTGGCGAGCTGGGGGCCTACGGTGTCAACTTCCACGACAACGACCTCGTTCCGATTGATGCGACGCCGCACGAACGTGATCGGATTGTGAGCGACTTTCGTAAAGCGTGCGAAGAGCATGGCCTGGTCGTGCCGATGGCCACCGTCAATCTCTTTTACGATGCTGTGTTCCGCGACGGAGCGTTTACAGCCAACGACAAATCTGTGCGTGCCTACGCTCTGCAAAAAACGATGCGCGCCATGGATTTGGGTGCGGAATGCGGCGCGAAAATCTTCGTCTTATGGGGTGGACGGGAAGGCGTCGAAACAGATGCCTGCCGGCGCAGCGACGAGGCTGTAAAACGATTAAGGGAAGCGCTCAACTACCTTTGCGAATATTCGCTGGACCAAAAATACGATTACAAAATTGCGCTTGAGGCGAAGCCCAACGAGCCACGAGCCGACATTTACATGCCAACCACCGGCTCTTACCTGGCCCTGATCGCAACACTCGACCGACCTGAGATGGTCGGCGTCAATCCCGAGGTGGCGCACGAGCACATGGCCGGACTCAACATGACGCACTCGGTGGCTCAGGCATGGGAAGCGGGTAAGCTCTTTCACATCGATCTGAACGATCAGGTGCCGGGCCGCTACGATCAGGATTTGCGTTTCGGTTCTGCTAATCCGAGAGCCGCCTTTTGGCTGGTAAAATTTTTGGAGGACGTCGGCTACGACGGACCGCGCCACTTTGATGCCCACGCTTACCGCACCGAGGATAGTGAAGGCGTCAAGGATTTCGCACGTGGCTGCATGCGCACTTACCTAATCTTCAAGGCGAAGGCTGCACAGTGGAACGCCGATCCGGAGATACAGGAATTGCTTGGTGAAATTGGGAAGACCAACGGCAATGGAGGTCGGACGAAATTTTCATCTCAGCACGCAAGCGAACTACTCTCGTCAAATTTTGATCGCGCTGGTTTGGCATCGCGCGGGCTGAAATATGAGCGGCTCGATCAACTGACGATAGACATTTTGCTCGGCGTCAGATGATTGGTAGACATTTTGCTCGGCGTCAGTACGTGGTTCGTCTTGTTGATTGTGATTAATCCTATTGGATGACTCAACGAGGTAGGACGACTCAAGGCATGCTAATTTGCAGGTCGGGAAGGGTGGCTTGCCCCCGCCGGAGCGCTCAGAGATAGTCGTAGTATGGTGAAAGTTGACCCACCTTAGTCGCGCCGTCGGCGCTCCTGCGGGGGCAAGCCCACCTTCCTAACCTGCAATTTACTGCGAGTTCTCGGTGGATCGCAGAGTCCGCGTTTAGTAAATCATTATGAGATCGCTTCATCATCGGGCTGCCATCAATATCGCTTGCATTAGCCTGTTGCTGTTTGCGTTTGTGGTAGCTGTCAACTCCAACACTCCCGTACCTGACCGCATTCGACGGGAGGCGCGTTCGTTCGATCTCGCCGACGTGCGTCTACTCGACGGCCCTTTCAAAAAGGCCATGAAGCTCGACTCAGAATACCTTTTGCGCCTTGAGCCTGACAGGTTCCTGAGCTGGTTTCGGAAGGAAGCGGGACTCAAGCCGAAAGGCGAAGTCTACGGTGGCTGGGAGTCGCGGGGCGTTGCCGGCCACTCGCTCGGCCATTATCTCTCGGCTTGCGCGATGATGTTTGCCGCGACGGGCGACGAGCGCTTTCGCGAACGAGTCAAGTACGTAGTTGACGAGTTGGAACTCTGCCAGCGGGCAAATGGCAATGGCTACGTAGCTGCCATTCCAAATGGGAAAAAAGTATTTAGCGAAGTGGCAGCGGGCGATATTCGCTCACAAGGCTTCGACCTCAACGGAGCTTGGGTTCCCTGGTACACACTTCACAAGCTCTTCGCTGGCCTGCTGGATGCCAATCACTACTGCGGAAACAAAAAAGCGCTGGCTATTGCCGTCAAACTAGCTGACTGGGCCGACGCCACTCTGGCCAACCTTACTGAGGAGCAGTTTCAGCGCATGCTCGCCTGCGAACATGGCGGCATGAACGAGTCGCTGGCTGAACTCTACGCGCGCACCGGAAACGAAAAGTATTTGAAACTCTCTCGGCGCTTCCATCATAAAGCGGTGCTTGATCCGCTGGCCCGGCGCGAAGATCACCTGCAAGGGTTACATGCAAACACGCAGATTCCAAAACTGATCGGACTCGCACGTCGTTACGAATTGACTCAGGATCCTTCCGATGAGACTGCGGCTGAGTTTTTCTGGGATCGCGTGGTGCACCACCACTCTTACGTCACCGGTGGGAATAGCGACGCCGAGCACTTTGGGCCGCCAGACCAACTCAACGATCGACTGAGTCAAAACACCACCGAAACATGTAACACCTACAACATGCTCAAGCTCACGCGCCACCTCTTTGAATGGCACGCATCGGCCGAGTATGGAGACTTTTACGAGCGTGCTCTCTACAACCACATCCTTGCCTCGCAAAACCCTGAAGACGGCATGGTTTGTTACTACGTACCGCTCAAGGCCGGTTCGCGAAAGACTTATTCCACTCCCTTTGAGAGCTTCTGGTGCTGTGTCGGGACCGGGATGGAGAACCATGCAAAGTATGGCGATGCCATCTACTTTCATAGCGACGACGCACTGTGGGTCAATCTCTTTATTGCCTCTGAACTGAACTGGCGGGAGAAGGGACTGACGCTTCGGCAAGAGACTCAATACCCGGACACGAACTCGACGAGCCTGACGATCAAAACCAGGAAGCCGCTCCTGTTGGCTTTGCGTCTGCGCTATCCGGGATGGGCGACGCAAGGATTTAACGTTTCGGTCAACGGGCGGCCGCAGAACATTGATGCCAAGCCCGGCAGCTTCGTCGAGATCCGCCGAACCTGGAAAGACGGTGACCGCGTCGAGCTGTCAATTCCGATGTCGCTCAGGCTCGAAGCCATGCCGGACAACCCGAATCGCGCCGCAGTTCTTTATGGCCCGACGGTGCTGGCCGGAGACGTTGGTCCCGAAAATGAAGGAAGTGTTGAAAGCCTGATTCTCGTGCCCGCGCTGATCACTGAAAGTAGACCGGTTGCGGAATGGATCAAGCCTGTCGCGGGTGACGCATCAACATTTCGCACGGTGGGTGCCGGTCGCCCTCGCGATGTCGCGCTTTCCCCGTTTTACCGAATGTACAACAGGCGTTATGTCGTTTATTGGGATCTATTTTCACCGCAGCAATGGCTCGTGCGCGAGGCCGATTACAAAGCCGAACTGGAGCGTGTACGACTGCTTGAAGCGATGACCGTCGATTTCGTTCAACCCGGAGAGATGCAGCCCGAACGCAATCACAACATGCAGGGTGAGGGCACTGAAGCGGGCGAACATTCAGGCCGCAAGTGGCGGCACGCGCGGGATGGCGGCTGGGTTTCTTTCGATCTGAGGGTTCTGCCGGACCAGCCTGTATCTCTGGTAAGCACCTACTGGGGGAGTGAAACGGGAGCGCGCAACTTCGATGTATTAGTTGACGGCGTGAAGATCGCCACGCAGTCGCTACACAACGATCGACCAGGCCAGTTTTTCGATGTGACCCATGCAATACCGGAAGAACTGACTCGCGGGAAGACAAGAATCACTGTTCGCTTTCAGGCGCAGCCCGGCAACATTGCCGGCGGATTTTATGGGCTGCGGATAATACGCAGAGAGTAAGAGGATTAGTCTGGCACTCAACCTTCGAGTGCTATTTCGAGTTTAGAGAATTCGCAGGTTAGGAAGGGGGCAAGCTAAGCGCGCCCCCACTCCAGCGGAGCGTCATAAACTCTGTTTTCCTTCAACGGTGCTTTGGACTGAGTTTTCGTAGACGCTTAGCTTACTTGACTCTCTAACCAGAATTAGAGGCTGCGCTTGAGCGGGGGCGCGCTGCGCTTGCCCCCTTCCCAACCTGCGAATTAGCGAAGCTTGAACGCTTGGTGGAACCAAATAGCTTGCAACGCTGAATCCAAAAGCTCTGATTGAGATTCATTGAAACATTAGAGTGGAATACAGCCAAGGGAGGTCTTCTTCAATGTCATTAGTCCAAAAAGTGGCCCAGGTGGTCGTCACCATTATTCTTATCTCAATCGCGGTGCTCGCTGCGCCCTCCAAGAAATGGTCGGAGCAAAAAGCGAAAGACTGGTATCAGAAGCAGCCCTGGCTGGTCGGCAGCAACTACAACCCCGCCAGCGCTATCAATGAACTGGAGATGTGGCAGGCCGACTCTTTCGATCCGAAAAGGATTGATCTCGAGTTAGGTTGGGCGGAGAGCTTAGGAATGACAACGATGCGCGTATTCCTGCACGACTTGTTGTGGCAACAAGATGCCGAAGGGTTCAAACGGCGCCTCGACACATTTCTGGGCATCTCGGCGAAGCACGGGATCAAGCCGATGTTTGTACTTTTCGATTCGTGTTGGGACCCCAATCCACAACTCGGTAAACAGCGCGCGCCGCGTCCTGGCGTACACAATTCCGGCTGGGTTCAAAGTCCAGGGAGAGCTGCGCTGCAAAACCCTGCCGAATACCCGCGCCTTGAAGCATATGTAAAGGGCGTAGTAGGGGCACTCGCTCGTGACGAACGTGTCCTCGCTTGGGATATCTGGAACGAACCGGACAACGAGAATCGCGGCAGCTATGGAAACTTGGAGCCCAAGAACAAAGTCGAGCTCGTGTTGGCGTTACTACCGAAGGCCTTCGCTTGGGCACGCGCGGCAGGGCCGCAACAGCCGCTCACGAGCGGCGTCTGGAAAGGCGACTGGTCCAGTCCAGAAAAGATGACCGCGATGGACCGTTTACAGATCGATCTCTCCGATATCATCACGTTCCATAACTACGATTCACCGACGGAGCTGGAGAGGAGAATAAACTGGCTGAAGCGATACAACCGTCCTCTTATTTGTAGTGAGTATATGGCCCGAGGCAACGGGAGTTTTTTCATGGGCTCACTGCCGGTTGCCAAGGTGCATAACGTGGGAATGATCAATTGGGGATTGGTTCAGGGCAAGACGCAAACTAACTTGCCGTGGGATTCGTGGGAGCGACCCTACGTTGGCCGCGAGCCGTCGATCTGGTTTCACGAGGTCTTCCGCAACGATGGCAAGCCCTATATTCCTGAAGAAGTGCAGTTCATTAAACGCATGACCGGAAAAGTTAGGGCAGGCGGCACCGACTGATATATCGCCACTGACTGAGGGGCTCATCGCATTAACTGGGACCGCGGGTGTCTCGCCCGCACTGAGCGCGCAGCGCGAACAATCGGTTGAGTTGAGTGTTTTGGGAGTCTTTTCGCATCTTTCGATGCTCAGTGCGGGCGAGACGCGATCCCAGTGAAAAGCTTGAATGAAATTGTAAGAACATAGTGAGCACTAAAATGAAAGTATCTCGAACAACATTTCTTGTCGCCAAACTACTGATCGTTGTGTGCGTGATCCAAGCACAGGTCATCCTCGCACAGACCAGCAACATCACCGTACAGGTGGACAAACCCGGTGCGCCTATCCCAAAAACACTATTCGGTCTTTTCTTTGAAGACATCAATTTTGGAGCTGACGGCGGCCTCTACCCGGAACGCGTAAAAAACCGTTCGTTCGAATTTCCTAATCCATGGATGGGCTGGAAGCAAGTCGATCGCGGCGATACGCAGGGACAGCTCTATGTTTTTGATCACGGTTCGATCGTCGACACGCCAAACTCCCATTACCTGCGCATTAAAGTAGCGACTGCCGGCAAAGGTTTTGGGGTAATTAACGAAGGCTTTCGCGGCATCGGCGTCGAGAAAGGCAAGGAGTACACATTCTCCGTGACAGCGCGTGCGGTTGATGGTTCTCCTTCTGCTCTACGAGTCGAAGTAGAAGACGCGGCTGGCCATTTGCTTGGCCAAACGAAAGTCTCGGACTTTACTAAGGACTGGAAGGTCCACACTGCCAGCCTGCGTGCCGATGAGACCGACAGCAAGGGGCATCTGAATCTTTTGCTGGAGGGAAGCGGCACGCTCGACATCGATTTGGTCTCGTTGTATCCGAAGGAGACCTGGCAGAATCGCCCTAACGGGTTGCGCTACGATTTGGTCAAGCTCCTGAAGGAGATGAAGCCCGGGTTTCTGCGCTTCCCGGGCGGTTGCATCGTCGAAGGGAGATACCTCGACCAGCGTTACCAGTGGAAAACGACTATCGGAGACCTGGACGACCGCCTCCTCATCGTCAATCGCTGGAACACAGAATTCAACTGGCGTCTGACGCCTGACTATTACCAATCATTCGGCCTCGGCTACTACGAATACTTTCTCCTCAGCGAAGACATCGGCGCGGAGCCCTTGCCGATTCTCAATTGTGGGATGGCCTGCCAGTTTAATTCCAGCGAGCTGGCGCCGCTCGAAGACCTCGATCATTTCATTCAGGACGCAATCGACCTGGTCGAATTCGCGAACGCGCCCGTCACAACCGAGTGGGGCCGCAAGCGCGCCGCGATGGGACACCCCGCGCCCTTCAACTTAAAGATGATCGGCGTCGGGAATGAACAATGGGGTCCGCAGTACATCGAGCGCTACGAGATATTCGCCAGGGTTCTTAAGCAAAAGTATCCGAACATAGCGCTCGTCTCCAGCGCGGGACCATCCCCGGATGGGGATCGGTTCGAGTTTCTGTGGGCCAAGATGCGCGAGCTGAATGCTGACCTCGTTGACGAGCACTACTACATGGCACCGAAGTGGTTTCGCGACAACGCCGGGCGTTATGACAATTACCCGCGCACCGGTCCGAAGGTTTTCGCCGGCGAATACGCCGCGCAGAGCGTCGGCATCGCCAGTCCTGACAACCGCAACAACTGGGAGTGCGCGCTCTCTGAGGCTGCCTTCATCACAGGTCTCGATCGCAACGCAGACGTTGTACGAATGTCTTCCTACGCGCCGCTCTTTGGTCACGTTGACGCGTGGCAATGGACTCCCAACATGATCTGGTTCGATAACCTCCGCTCATACGGCACACCCAACTATTACGTGCAAAAACTTTTCAGCGTAAACCGCGGCACCAAAATTCTGCCGGTGATGTTGGACGGCTCTGCGAAGAATGGTCAGGGTGAGCTTTTCACCAGCGCGTCGTTGGACGAAGGCGCCGGCGACGTGATCCTGAAAGTTGTGAACCCGAGCACCTCGACGAAACAAGTGCGCATAAGTCTTGCGGGTGCGAAAAAAGTTGGAAAGCTGGGCAAGGCATTCGTCCTGGAAAGTACCGACTTGAAAGCTGAGAATAGTTTGGATAACCCGACGAAAGTTGCTCCTGTCGAACGTCAATTTCCCGTTCCTTCAGGAGAGTTTGCTTACACGGTGACACCACAATCGCTCACCGTGCTTCGGGTCGGAGTGGCGGTCAAGTGAGTTCTGAACTTGGGTCCGGATCAGTTTGTGTCTCATTCACCCCGCAAGTTGAGAGACTGTGCAAAAAGAAGAAGTACGTGACGATAATTTGCAGGTTAGGAAGGGCGGCTGGCCCTCGCTGGAGCGCCAACGGCGCGACTGGTCGGTTGTCTGACGCAAAGGAAGAACCGACGATGAAGCCTGAAGAAAACATAGTCGAGCGATGCATGGTCGCCGTGTTTCATCGCGATCGTCTTTTGCGATCGTCTTCGATCGTGATGGCTATGTTGCTTTCGGTCGTAATGGCTTCGCTCATAACTCTCGTTCAGGCGCAAACGAGCCAGACGGCAAGCATTACGATTGACGCGCGCAAAGTCGAGAATCGCATTAGCCCGTTACTTTATGGCCAGTTCCTCGAGTTTATGTTTGAGGGAATGAAGGGAGGCTTGCACGCGGAATTGATCCGCAATCGCAGCTTTGAAGAGCCACCCAGCATTAATGGTCTTTCGCGTTACTGGGAGCGGTATCCCGATGACCGTAACCACGATTACGCGCTCAATCTCCGCTGGGACAGTGAAGTTGCTTACCCACCGCAGCGAAAGCTACGGGTTAAGACGGATGAGCCCGAGAAAGAGCACTCGATCCGCGTGGAAGCCGGAGCAGGAGCGATTTCGCGCCACGGATTCTATCAGCCTCGCATTCCCATCCGGGCGGGCCTCGCGTATCGGGGTTATCTCTGGCTCAGAACGAGTGATTATGCCGGCGCCGTTACCGTTGCGCTCGAATCAGACGTCAACGAAGGTAAGGTCTACGCCTCAACCGACTTGCATGGCATCCAGGGTGATTGGCGCAAATATGAGTTTACGCTGACTCCGACGCAGAGCGATCCGCTTGCACGATTCGCAATTCTTTTTCCGGGCCGAGGCCATGTCTGGGTGGACCAAGTGTCGTTGCTGCCCGGCGACGCCATGCCTGGTGACGTGCGCCGCGACGTGTTTGAAAAGATCAAAGCTCTACGACCAGCCTTCATTCGTTGGCCCGGCGGCAACGTTGCGCAAGACTACCATTGGTTCTGGGGCGTAGGGCCACGCGACGAGCGCGTGACCTGGACCAATCTCTCCTGGCAGAACGAGCCGGAGCCGAGTGACTTTGGGACCGACGAGTTCATCGCTTTCTCTCGTGCGGTAGGCGCTGAGCCTTCGATTACCATCAACGTGGAGGGACGTGGGGCGACTGTTGAGGAAGCGGCTGCCTGGGTGGAATACACGAACGGGCCCACGAGTTCGAAATATGGTTCGATGCGCGCAGCAAACGGACATCCCGCGCCATTCGGTGTGAAGTTGTGGGAGTTGGGAAACGAAATCTGGGGCGACTGGGTGCGCGGCCACTCCGACGCTGAGACCTACGCACGCAATTACAATCGCTACGCAAAAGCGATGCGCACCGTTGACCCTTCGATCAAGCTGATCGCTGTGGGCGACAATAACATGAACTGGAATCGCACCGTGCTGCGGACGGCGGGGGAGAATATTGACTACCTGGCGATTCATCACTACTACGGACGGCGCGAAATGGCGGGCGATCCGTCAAACTTGATGGCGCGTCCGCTATTTCTCGAACGTTTCTACCGGCAGGTCGAGCAATTGCTGCAAGAACTGGTTCCCGGTCATCCCATTAAACTGGCCATCAATGAGTGGGGGCTGGATCTTCCGGCTGAACGACAGTATTCAATGGAGTCGGCGCTTTATGGGGCGCGGCTGATCAACGTCTTCGAACGCAGTGGCGACGTGGTCGAGATGAGTGCCGTTTCCGATCTTGTTAATGGTTGGCCTGGCGGCATCATACAGGCCGGGCGACACGAGGTTTTCGTCTCTCCAATTTATCTGGTAAACCAGCTTTACAGTGAGCATCGCGGCGATGAACGCTTGGCCGCGACTGTGACCAGCCCGCTGTTTGATACCAGCAAAGAAGGCAAGAATGTTCCTTACCTCGATGCGGTCGTGAGCCGGACCGCGGACGGCAAAATGATCTACATCAAGGCGGTGAACACGAGCCCGACAAACGCGTTGGCAACAAACATTAGTGTCCAGGGAGCAACGCTCGGGTCCACGGCAGAGATCAAGACTGTTACTGCGCAATCGCTCACGGCTTCGAACAGTTTCGCACAACCCGACGCGGTCTTCATTAAGAACGGAAAGGCGCGAGGCGGACGTACCTTCGTTGTCACTCTACCGAAACACTCAGTGTCGGTCATCACGCTCGACGTGCGATAAGGTTTTGCGCTAAGGGTAGTCTGCTTCGGTATGCGACTGACGACTAACTCTGTTGCGTGATGACGTCAAGCATCGTGTGATGGCGTCAAGCGTTGCGTGATGACACGTGCCGTCGGCATTTCGCGCACTTTTTAGAGTGCTGGGAGGGACTATTGCAGAATGGTTTATAGGGCTCAGATGACTAGCAGACGATCCATCGCTATCGGCAAGCAGGCCCTTACAATTCTTTTCTTGCTTCAGCTCTTCTACCTGGCGGAGAACGTCATGGCTCAGTCCAGCTACACTGTGCGCTCGCCCGATCAGAGAATCGAGGTCAGGATTCGCATTGCGGACCGTCTGAAGTACGACATTTTGTTTGATGGCAAGGCGCTGCTTCAGGACAGCACGTTGTCCGTCAAGATCGATCAGACTACGCTCGGACTTCAACCAAGAGTTGAATCTACCAGGCAGAACACCGTCGATCAGCAAATCGTGGCCGCTGTTCCCCACAAGTCTGCTCGCATCCATGAAAACTACAATCAGCTAACGCTGGCGATGAAAGGTAACTATCGGGTCGTCTTTCGAGCTTACAACGAAGGCATCGCCTATCGGCTGGAAACATCACTCCCTGAACGCGATGTAAAGGTCTATAGTGAAGAGGTAAGCCTGAACTTTACTGGCGACTGCAATGTTTATTACCCGAAAGAAGAGTCTTTCTTTTCACACAACGAGAGAGAGTTTGTCTACCTTCCGCTGAAGGAGGTTTCGGCAACAGATCTGGCTAGCCTGCCAGCGGTAGTGGTTAGCAGCGATGGCATCAACCTCGCTGTTGCCGAATCGGATGTCGAGGACTACCCGGGTATGTGGTTGCGAGGTAATGGCAACAATGGTCTCACTGCAACCTTTCCACCTTATCCGCTCAAGGAAGAGCTTCGCAAAGAGCATAACCCGGATCGGGATTTCATCATCACGGAGGCCGCTGACTACATAGCCGTGACGAAAGGAACGCGCACCTATCCCTGGCGCATTGTCGGTATCGCGCCGAAAGACGCAGACCTGATCACTAACCAACTTGTCTATCTGCTGGCCGAGCCTTCCCAGGTTAAGGATACGTCATGGATCAAGCCGGGAAAGGTGGCTTGGGATTGGTACAACGAGAACAACATCTATGGTGTCGATTTCAAATCCGGAATCAATACGCAGACCTACAAGTACTACATTGATTTCGCATCGCAATACGGGATTGAATACGTGATTCTCGATGAAGGTTGGTACAAACTCGGCAACCTGCTCGAAGTTGTCCCGGAAATAAGCATTGAAGAGTTAGTGGCTTACGGTAAGAAGAAAAACGTAGGCATCATCTTGTGGGTGATTTGGAAGACGCTTGACGATCAATTTGCAGCAGCTTTCAACCAGGCTGAAAAGTGGGGAGTCAAAGGACTCAAAATTGATTTCATGCAGCGCGACGATCAGGAGGTAATAAACTTCTACCACAAGGTTTGCCGCGAAGCCGCTCGGCGAAAACTGTTGGTTGATTTTCATGGCGCAATCCGGCCAGCGGTGATGACTCGCACCTGGCCCAATCTGGTAAATGTTGAAGGGGTTAGGGGCTTGGAGCAAAACAAGTGGAGCAAGTTTTCAAACCCCGAGCACAACGTGACAATTCCTTTCACGCGGATGTTTCTCGGCCCTATGGATTACACTCCGGGCGCCATGGTAAACAGCGGCAGTGAAAAAAATTTTGCGCCAATTTTCTCTCGGCCGATGAGCATGGGGACGCGCGTTCATCAACTTGCGATGTATGTTGTTTACGAAGCACCATTGCAAATGTTGGCTGACAGTCCATCACATTACTTGCGGGAACCTGAGGTAATGAAGTTTCTCGCTCCGGTGCCAACCGTCTGGGATAATACGAGAGTGCTTGATGCGAAGATTGGGGATTATGTCGTGGTCGCGCGGCGCAAGGGCAGCGAATGGTATGTCGGCGCCATGACAGACTGGACACCGAGAACGCTGGACATCGACTTTTCGTTTCTCCCGGTGGGCAACTTTCAGATGGAGGCTTACCAGGACGGGCCCAACGCCGATCGTATTGGCATTGACTACAAAATGGTCAGGGCGAACGTCAACAAACAAACAAAGATCAAGATCAGCATGGCGCCCGGCGGCGGTTGGGCAGCCCGGATTTATGCGAAGAGCGACACAAAACCCTCAAGTGATCATTGATCAACGCTTCGGTTAGTATTATCTCGACTTCAAACGGGGACTACCTGCTTTATGCCGCACTAATGAAACTTAACCTCTCATGCCAGGATGCTTGGAGCAGTGACAACTTGTAATTAGGTACCATCGGAGGTCATATGGAAACCGAAAAGGTCCCAACTGATCCAATAAAGAATCTTCAGCCCATGCGGGTTCTAGAAACCGATGATCCAATCGCGCAGCCTAAACCAGGCATGGCGCTTTGCCTGTCGGGCGGGGGTTTCAGGGCAATGTTGTTCCACCTCGGCGTCCTTTGGCGACTCAACGAAGTGGGTCTAATGAAGGGCTTGGCTAGGGTCTCAAGTGTCTCAGGCGGCTCTATTACTGCCGCACAGCTTGGTTTAATGTGGAAGAAGTTGCAGTTCGATAGCGCAAATATCGCCGGCAATCTAACTGAACTGGTGATAGATCCGATCAGAGGGCTTGCAGGTATTTCAGCCGACCAGGGTGCAATAATCTGGGGCACTCTGCTTCCTGGTAAGACTATAGCCGACGAAGTTGCACAGCAATATCGCGAGCACCTATATGGAAACGCGACACTTCAAGACCTGCCTTCGGATGAAGAGGGACCGAGATTCGTGATTAATGCCACGAACGTGCAGACGAAGGTTCTTTGGCGCTTCAGTAGACCTTTCATGGGCGATTACAGGGTCGGCCTGATACCGAATCCACGGTTGGAGCTTGCGGTTGCCGTGGCTGCTTCTTCAGCGTTTCCGCCATTCCTATCCCCGGTTTCAATCAAGCTCAATCCCGCGGATTTTAATCCTCTTACCAAAGGCGATCTTCAGTTTGAGCCGTACACCTCAGACGTGGTACTTACCGATGGAGGCGTTTACGATAATCTCGGTCTGGAAACGGCGTTGAAGGATTGTGAAACTATCCTTGTGAGTGATGGTGGAGGAAGTATTTTGGATGAACCAACACCGAAGCGCGACCAGCTGGATCACATGTATCGCGTACTTAGGCTACTCGACAGCCAAGTCCGCAGCCTTCGCAAGAGGCAGGTCATTGATTCTTATCGGCTCGGGCTCCGCAAGGGTACATACTGGGGCATCCGCTCGAACATCCTCGACTACAAACTACCGACAGCAATGAATTGTCCATTTGACAGGACTCAAGAGCTGGCGAACACAGCAACCAGATTAAAGAAGCTAGACAAAACACTACAAGAACAGATTATCAACTGGGGGTATGCAGTCTGCGATGCTGCGATAAGGACGCATCTGGACCAGACCCTGAAACCACCTAGCAGTTTTCCGTATACCGATAGTGATGTTTGACTATTTTAGGAATGCGAGGAACCCTCGGCGGACTGAGCCTGTAAGAGAGTTGTTGACATTGATGGTCGGGGCGAGAGGATTCGAACCTCCGACCTCTCGGTCCCGAACCACTAGTTCGGCAAAAACGTAAGTCTTTGCCTTTTCAAAAGTTGCAGCCACCAAAGATTTCTTAGGGTTTTTACATTCCGTCCCATCCGCTACGGTCCATTATACGTCGTGTGCTAGGAATTCTGGTCACAAATTTCCCACCGAGAACCCGTATTCAACCAAACAACGACATCGTGTCGGGCACGCTTCCGAATTGCGAATTAGACACTCGGCAAAAACCTAAGTATTGACTTTTCGAAAGTTGCAGCCACCCAAGAAAAATAAGGTTTTCCGGTTTTTTCCTATCCCTTACCATTCCATATACGTCGCCTGCAGTTATTCTTGGCCACGTATTGGCCACTTGGGCATTGAGGTTAGATTTCCTTTTTCGGAAAACTTTCGTCGGATAGAATCCCGACCGTGGGGTTATGAATGCAGGCCCCAGCCCTTGATCCAATCTCTTCCAATTTGTAGCTAATCAGTTTTATTACGGGTTGCGGCTGCTAGGTATGAGCTCTTAATTCTGTCCAGGTATTGGCCGCTTGGAGTCCTAAATTCTTAGGAACCTCTAGCGGTATTTTCAGCATCACGCTGACACAGGCACGAGAGGCTCAAGTCGAATTTACGTTTGAAGCGCGGGCGACCTGCCGGAGAGCACGGCCCTTAGCCTGGCTCTCCCTTTATGTAACTGCGACTTCGAAGTGCCGGCCGTGTGACCTGACAGCCGCCCGGCTTCCTCGTGCGTGTAGCCTTGTACGTCGTGCAGGATGAATGCCGCCCGGCACCCAGGAGGAAGCATCCTCACCGCATTCTCGAACGTGAGCCGATCAATCAAGGGATCGGCATGATCAGTGAGGCCAGCCGCGACGGCCAGCGCTCGGGAATTTCTCCCTCACTCGTCTGTCTTCGCAGTAAGCCACATAATTTTTCAAAAGCCACTGGATCGACCCCGCCGTGTTTTTCAAGACTGTCATGCGCCCGTGCTTTGAACTGTTCCAGATTCCATCCGGACTTAGCCACCCCAATAACCGGCACATTCAGATGGCCGCGGCTTCAACATGCCCTGCAGTGCTGGAAAAATCT
>DATBRN010000063.1:0-59943 GCA_036560225.1 Pyrinomonadaceae bacterium
CGGCGCGTAGCCCTCTAACACTTCCGGGCGTGCAGAAACTTTTTCTATGGGCTGATGACGGTTTTTGCGCTTGGCCTTCGCATTAGTCAGGTGGAGTGGCAAGAAGGCTCACTACCGAAATGGCGGAGGAACCGCAGTGGCGAACCGGGTAGACGCGCATTACACGTGCTCCCGACGCTCCGGACGACTTTGAACAGCTCTCTTAAGGACTCTTCGACGCCTCTTAGTAAGGAGCCTTTGCGACACGACCAGGTGCGAATTTTATCAGCAGCCTTCCGTTGGCGGCAATAAATTGCGCGTCGGTGGATGTTGACTTCGTTTTTGGACGGTCAATTTTGAATGCTGATTCGATGAGAAGGATAAGTTCAAAAGGGCAGATTTCCATTGGTTGTCCCCTTCGTTGGCAGAAGACACTCTGAACAACGTCAGCAACTTCGGCGAGGATGAGTTCGGTCTACTCGCTGCCTCACTTATCGCATTCTTACAACAATCAATAACTACAAATTCAAATATGAGGAGTAAGTCTATGCACAAATTGAAAGTCAACCGCATCATCGCGCTTGTAGTTCTGCTCGCCATCGCCGGATTCTCATCGGCGTCCCTTCCAACTGCGCGAGCGATCGCCCACGACAATTCACCCGACTTGCCATCGCCTCTTTGCGACAGCTTAGAGGTGTCGGCGGATAATAGAGTGTCTCACCATGCGTACGCTCAGGGCATTCAGATGTACAGGTGGAACGGCACCGCCTGGGCGTTTGTTGAGCCAGTGGCAACCTTATTCTCCGACCCTGACTACCACGGAAAAGTTGGTACTCACTATCTTGGGCCAACCTGGGAAAGCAATAGTGGCAGCAAAGTGCTAGCCACTAAGGTAACCGGCTGCACTCCGGATCCAAGCGCCATTCCCTGGTTGCTGCTTCAGACGGTCTCGACCGATGGCCCAGGACCTTTCAGCTCGGTGACCTACATCCAGCGGGTCAACACCAAGGGAGGACTAGCGCCCACAGGTCCCGGCTCATTAATCGGGACGGTGGCAGAGGTGCCCTACACCGCCGAGTACTACTTCTACCGCGCGAAGGACTGATTCGTTTGCACTTCACGCGCACCAATAAGGTGATACGGGGTACTCAGTAGCGATTGCGTATCCCGTATCAGCGTCGCAATCAATTGAAAGGAGACTTTGATGTTCGCTCGCCTTACAGCTTTCGGCTATGGAGCACTTTGCTATGTGATCTTTCTCGGCACCTTCCTTTATGCCATCGGGTTCATTGGCAATCTAGGGGTCCCAAAATCTATTGACTCTGGCGCGGAAGGTCCACTGTCTTTGGCGCTACTGGTTAACGCCGCTTTGCTCGGCCTATTCGCCATCCAGCACAGCTTGATGGCTCGCGAGTGGTTCAAGCGCGCTTGGACCAAAGTCGTACCCAAACCGGTAGAGCGCAGCACTTACGTGCTGTTTTCAAGTCTCGCGTTGCTCTTACTCTTTTGGCAATGGCGGCCGATGGGCGGAGTAATCTGGAACGTGCGGAGTGTGGCAGTTCGCGCGATTTTCTACGGCTTCTTCGCTTTCGGTTGGCTCACAGTGCTCGCTAGCACATTCCTCATCAATCACTTCGATCTCTTCGGGCTTCGGCAGGTGTACTTGTACCTGCGACGAAAAGAGAGTGCGCCAATAGCCTTCAGGACTCCCGGCCTCTACCGGCTTGTTCGCCATCCGCTTTACCTCGGTTGGCTCTTGGTCTTCTGGTCAGCCCCGACCATGACGGTAGCGCATCTGGTGTTCGCGTTAGCGACGACCGGCTACATCCTGATCGCCATCCAGTTGGAAGAACGGGACCTGATTCGTTTGTATGGGGACACGTACCGAAAGTACCGCGAGCGAATCCCGATGATAATTCCTCTGCCGTCTCGTTCGAATGCCGAACTATAAATACAAAAGAAAAGGAGCTATCTATGCGCTACTTGAAAATGAAACGCGTCATGATCGCGCTTGTTGTTCTGCTCACTGTTGCTGCGGTCGCCGCCCTTGCAAGCGCCGACAATTTTCCCTCGCAAGAGGAACGGGCCGCCGCGGAAAAGACGGGACAGCTCATGCACAACGAGCTCTTCGCCGCCCTAATCCAGGAGTTCAACGAGACCACGCCGGAAAACGTGGAGGAGGGCAAGCATGCAATCTCGCTGATATTCAACAACTCTAACCGCGACATCCGGCTGATCGGGATCGTGCCGCCGCTGCAGGGTGGATTCAACAATTTACCCAGCGACCCGTTTGAGCGGAAGGCGCTGACCCGAGCGCTGCAGGGCCTTGAGACTACATCATTCGAGCGCATCGCCGATCGCTGGTATTACCGGCGCTCAGATGCACTTAGCAACACCTTTCATCCAAATTGTGTGCTCTGTCATCAGAGCTTCGCCAACCTTTCTAACCCGGGTCAGTGGGTCGGAGCACTCACAATGCGCGTCCCGATCGGCAAGGATTAAGAATAAGGATCGCTCAAGTGTTTCACTGGGACCGCGGGCGTCTCGCCCGCCCTGAGCGCGCTAGCGCGAACAAGCGGTTTGGTTGAGCCTCTTGCAAGATCACTCGCACCTGGCGGTTTTTGTAGCGCTCGCATTCGTGGTGATGAGGTGCCAGTAATCTCGCAAGAGCTTTAACCGTACGCGTTGTTCGCTGCGCGCTCAGTGCGGGCGAGACGCCCGCGGTCCCAGTGAATGCGGTCCCAGGGAGCGCGCTGCGCGTTCCGAAAAGGTGGAGATTATTGGAGATGAGATAATTTGAGGCTGGGCATGGTAGCCTTCGTCTAGTGAAGAACGACGACTCAGCCGAGGTTCTGTCATTCGATGGGCGCGAGGTTCGTGTAACCCATCCTGACAAGCAATATTTCTCCAAGCAGACGAAGCTCTCGAAACTCGATCTCGTCCGCTACTATCTGGCGGTGGCGCCGGGCGCAATCGCGGGAATCCGAGATCGTCCCATAGTACTGAAGCGCTTCGTAGATGGTGCCGAAGGTCAGGCGTTCTATCAGAAGCGCGCGCCCACTAATCGCCCCTCGTGGTTGCGAACCGTCAACCTCTCATTTCCTTCAGGCAGGCAAGCCGAAGAGATCGTCATCGATGACACGGCAGGCCTCGCTTGGATCGTCAACCTGGGTTGCATTGAGTTGCATCCGCACGCAGTGCGTGCCGGCGATCTTGAGCATCCGGACGAATTGCGCGTCGATCTTGATCCAGGTCCTGGTGTTCCCTGGGAGGACGTGCGCCGCGTTGCCCTTGAGGTGAAATCACTTCTTGAGGAGATGGGACTTCGTGGCTGGCCAAAAACGAGTGGTTCACGCGGAATGCACGTGAATGTCCGGATCGAACCTCGCTGGACATTCGTCCAGGTGCGACGCGCTGCGCTGGCGCTATCGCGTGAAATCGAGCGGCGCATACCGAAGCTTGCAACCTCAAAGTGGTGGAAGGAGGAACGTCATGGCGTGTTCCTCGACTACAACCAGAACGCGAAGGATCGCACTACGTGTTCTGCGTATTCCGTACGTCCACTTTCCGACGCGCGTGTGTCAACGCCAATTCACTGGCATGAGGTTCCAGACTGTGACCCCGCTGATTTCACCGTGCTTACCGTTCCCCAGCGATTCGCGAAGGTAGGCGATCCGCACGAAAGCATGGACGCCCGGCCAGGCTCGCTCGAAGAGTTGCTCGAGTTGGCGGCTAAAGATGAAGAGTCCGGTCTCGGAGATGCGCCCTGGCCACCACACTTTCGTAAGATGGCGGGGGAAGCACCGCGCGTCGCTCCATCACGTGCGCGTTCGGCTGTGAAGAAGTCCAGCGCAAAGAAAGCGCGCGTGCGGGCGCCACTTCTGGTGATCGCGAACTCTCCCGACAAGGAAGCGGCGCTCGCCGGTCTTGAAAGATGGAAGAAGAAATATCGCAAGGTGTCTAAGCTGCTTGCGCTGGACGATGTGTTGATCGACTCCATGCGCGGGAGGTCATCCACCTGGACTCGTGTCCGAGTGAATCTACGAAACGTGCCGGAAGCCTTGCGCCCACCCCAAGAAACTCCTGACCCTGATGACGATCCCACTCGTGAATGGCGTACTTGGCGAGCTTCAAAGCAGTCTAAGAAATGATAACTAGTCAAATGTCAGAAGTTCGGAGTCCAAGCTTTAGCTTGTTTCTTTTGCACCAGCAGCCTAAAGGGGCTTTGCATAAAGACTCCAAATCCGATCCACGGCAGTGGGTGGATCGTTAAAATCCTATCTACTCGAAAACGGGTTGCTATGATGTTGCTAAATCCCACCAACGGCAGTTGGTGGATGGTTCAGATCCCCTCTCAAAGTGGGCCATTTAGAACAATAACACCTGTGGAATGTGCGGTTTCAAGAAGCACGAGGAGTTTTGTAGAAAGGATCTTAACCATCCACCAACTGCCGTTGGTGGTATTTTAGATCCCCAGGCTTGTAACTCGTTGTAGAGAGGATCTGAACATTATCCACCAACTGCCGTAGGTGGGATTTGGACTCTTTGCAAAGCCGCCTAAGGCTGAACTCCAAACTTCTCGAGTGCCTTCAGAGTACTAGTCTTTTCTTAGAAAGATCTCCGCGAGCTCCTGTGGCGGGACAACTTCGAGTTGAGCATAGGTGCAATCGCTCGGCTGCTTGTCAGTGCGCCAGCGTCGAAACTGCGCTATGTGGCGGAAACGACTTCCTTGCATGTGGTCGTAAGCGACTTCGACAACTAGTTCGGGTCGCAACGGCTCCCAGGATAGGTCCTTGCCCTGACTCCATCGGCTCTGGGCGCCGGGCCGGCGATGCTGACCTTCGCTATTTGTTGCTTCATGCTCCGCCCAATGTTTCCAGGGGTGATCGACGAGCGCATTTTTGCGGTATGGTGCGAGGTATTCCACTAACTCTTGTCGTACTTTGTCGGTGAAGGCCGAGCAAACGCCGACATGTTGCAACGCGCCCGAGTCGTCAAAAAGGCCCAGCAGCAGTGAGCCAACGCCGGTGTCTGGTCCTTTCTTGTGCCAGCGAAAGCCGGCAACGACGCAATCACAATCACGCTCGTGCTTGACCTTAAGCATCACGCGCTTATTCGATTCGTAGGTTCCCAAAATCGGCTTCGCGATGACGCCGTCAAGGCCGGCGCCTTCGAAGCGACGAAACCAGTCCGCGGCTACGCCTAAATCGTTGGTTGCCGGCGTGAGATGTATCGGAGGTTTTGCGGATGAAAGCAACGATTCCAACCTTAGCCGACGCTCCTGGAAAGCCACGCCTCGCAAATCTCGATCTCCCTCGCACAGAATGTCGAATACCACGATCGAAGCGGGAATCTTCTCAGACAGCACTTTCACGCGCGACGCAGCAGGATGGATCCGAAGTTGTAGAGCTTCGAAATCGAGCGCGCCCTTCTTTGCGACGACGATCTCGCCGTCGAGTACGCAGCGAGCCGGCAACTGTGAAGGGAGCACTTCGAGCAGTTCAGGAAAGTAGCGGTTGAGCGATTTCGTGTCGCGGCTCTGGATGAAGATCTCGTCCTCATCGCGAAAGATCAGGGACCGGAAGCCATCCCACTTCGGTTCGAAAATCCAATCTCCAACTAAAGGTAATTCCGAAACCCGCTTCGCGAGCATCGGCAGAATCGGCGGGTTCACAGCAAGATCCACAGGCAAATCTTATACTCCCTGGCCCACAATCTGCGACTATCGTTGCAACGGAGCGGCCACGGAGTGCCGCCCCGACAATAATTGTCCATCGCTTCTTTTCTCACGGATTTGCCATAAACTGACCGATTCGGTTGAAAACATCTCCGAGCAAAGCCTCGTCAGCCAGGTAGACGACGCGAAAATAGCCTTCGTGAGGATCGGCGCCGAAGCCGGAGCCGTTTACTACCAGCACACCAGTTTCTTTGAGCAGGTCCAAAACAAACTCTTCATCAGTGCGGCCATCCAGGTTGTTTGCTTTGACCATCAGGTAGAAAGCCGCCGCGGGTATTTCGCACGATAAGTTTTCATTTTCTCGCACGCGCGCGACGCAGACGTCGCGTCTGCTCTTTAACGCGCCGAGAAAATCCTTTTGGAATTCCCGACTGCCGGTTAGTGCGGGCTCGATAGCGTATTGAGACGGCGTTGGTGAACAGAGCCGTCCGGTGGCCAGCCGACCGATAGCTGCTGTCAGGTCTTTCATCTGCTGCTGGTTAGTGTAGCGCATCCAACCGACTCGCCAGCCCGGCACCAAATGAGTTTTCGAAAGGCTCTCCAAAGTTATGAGCGGAACTTCGATCTCCTGCGCTAGAACTGAGGCGGAGGTTGGTGGCTCGCCGAAGCAAAGTTCTCGATAGACTTCGTCGGCGATCACAAGTAGATTGTGCCGCGCTGCAACTTCCAGAAGCTGTTGGATCGTTTTATCCGGAATGATTGCCCCGGTGGGATTGTTGGGATTGATCAAAACGATGGCGCGGGTTCGGTTAGTGATTTGCGAATCTATTTGCTCTGGATCGGGTTGCCATCCGCGGGTGGAGTCCAGTTTGTAGTAACGGACCTTCGCTCCAAGCTTGTTGAGAATAGCGTCGTAGATTGGGTACCCGGGAGCCGGCAACAAGACTTCTTCGCCCTCGTTAACCAGCGATGTGAGAACGAGGTCGGCTGCTTCTGAAGCGCCAGAAGTTACCAGCACTTGTTCCGGCGTGGTCGGCGCACCCAGAGAAGTTGCATAAGCAGCCACTGCGTCTCGGGCTGCCAGCAAACCTGCTGAGTGCGAGTATCCCGTGAAGTTGCTTCTGATTGCTCGCGCCACCGCCTCGACAATGTGATCAGGTGGACTGAAACCATAAGCTTGTGGGTCGCCGATGTTCAGATAGATTATCCTGCGGCCATTGCGTTCCAGTGCTTCGGCAGCAGTGACGAGGTTTCGAATCGCATAATGAAAGTTTGCAATTCTGTTGGATGGAGAGATCATTAGCACATTCTCAGTATGGAATAAGGTTTGCTTCGATCAACGAAAGGGTTAAACCCAATGTTGAGTCCGAGCATCCGGTAGCTACCGTCCGGTTTGTAGTGGCTCATTATGGATTCAAACTACTGGATGTCCAACCGCGGCGGCCCAGTATTGACCTCTAGTGTCCGTGCTGGAGTCACCGCGTTAGAGTAACGATACTAAGAAGCGGCCAAGACTAACCTTCGAGAAGGAGCAATCTATACTATCTATGACTCAAGTGAAACGCATTGGTGTGCTAACCGGAGGCGGCGATGCGCCGGGGCTCAACCCGGCGATAAAAGGCTTGGTTTATCGGGCTTCCGAGCGTGGCATCGAAACAGTCGGCCTCAGCGACGGCTGGCTAAGTTTGCTGAACCCTCCATTTGATGTCGTACCGCTTGAACGCTCGACCGTGCGCCGTTGGGATCGCGATGGTGGTACTAATCTCGGTTCATCGCGCACTAACCCTTTCCAGACAGCCAACGAAATGGGCGAGCGGATCGACAAGTCGTCGGAAGTAATAGCGAATATCGAAAAGCTTGGTCTCGATGCGGTCGTCGCCTGCGGCGGGGAAGACACGCTTGGGGTTGCAGCGCGTCTCTCAGAAAAGGGCGTTCCTATCGTGGGCATTCCCAAGACGATCGATAAAGATCTGGCGGGGACAGATTACACCCTGGGCTTTGACTCAGCCCTAAGAAACGTGACTGAGGTTATCGAACGGTCGCGCACGCCGGCCGGTTCGCATGGCTGGGTGCAGGTCATCGAAGTGATGGGACGTCACTCCGGCCACCTGGCTCTCTGGTCTGGCGTCGCAGGTCAGGCAGACATTGTCCTGATCCCCGAACATCCTTTTCGCTACGAGAGGATCTATCGACTCCTACAGGATCGTCTAGGAGATTCAATTACCCATCCTCGCGATCCAAGTCACCCGCGTTACTCGGTTATCGTCGTCGCCGAGGGCGCCTGTGCGGAGGACGGCGAATTGGTTCTGATGGACGACCGCCACGACGCCTTTGGTCATGCCCGACTTGGAGGCATCGCCGAAGTTTTGGCCCGGAGAATCATGAGTGATACACGCTACGACGCGCGTTCGGTGATTCTTGGACACCCCCAACGTGGCGGTCCACCTTCGCCTGTGGACCGGATCATGGGATTGATGTTTGGCGCGCGTGCCGCCGATGCCGTGGCGGAAGGTGCTTTCGGCAAGATGGTATCAGCGCGTGGGGTCGCGCCGGCTTGCGACCTGTCACTGGTAGATATTTCGACGGTGATGGGAAAGATCGACCGGGTAGAGGTGGCGCAACTCTACGACACCGAACGCTACCACTTGAAAGGGATCGGGATGTGACACCTCACTTACTGGGACTGCGGGCGAGACGCCCGCGGTCCCAGTATTGGGTTGACCACGATATTACCGTTAGATTTAGCTGCGGAAGCGATCGCAGTCAATCCCATATTTCTTCACTTTGTAGCCGATGACGCGCTCAGTAGTGTCGAGCAACTTCGCTGCCCGTTTGCGGCTGCCGCGCGTCGTTTTTAGCGCGTCCATGATGATATCCCGCTCGAATGCCTCAACCGTCGATTCGAGCGAAAGACGTGTCACCGTACCTGACCCTTCTGCTGTTTGCAGGGTCGGCGGCAGGTGGTGTCCGTGAATCACGTTAGTCTCACAAACCAGCACAGCTCGCTCGATAATGTTCTCGAGTTCACGCACGTTACCAGGCCAGTGATAACTGGCCAACATGTCTATTGCCGGCGTCGAGATGCGTTTGATGCTCTTGTGGTGTTCGCGCGCAAACTTTTCGAGAAAGTGATCGGCGAGCAACAGCACGTCTGACTTACGGTCACGCAGCGGCGGCATGAAGATGGCGAAGACGTTGAGGCGATAGTATAGGTCCTCACGAAAGGCGCCTTCGGCAATCGCGCGTTCCATGTCTCTGTTGGTTGCGGCGACAAGCCGAACGTTGGTTTTGATCGTTTCGGTGCCGCCAAGCCGTTCAAACTCTCTTTCCTGCAAAACACGCAGCAGCTTGATCTGCGTGGACACATTCAAATCCCCAACTTCATCAAGAAAGAGCGTACCGCCTTCGGCAAGTTCGAAGCGACCCTTTTTGCGACCCTGGGCGCCGGTAAAAGCACCCTTCTCGTATCCAAACAACTCGGATTCGATCAGCGTCTCAGGCAAAGCGGCACAACTGACTTTGATGAAGGGTTTGGCCGAACGCAAAGAGTTGTAGTGAATCGCATGGGCAATCAACTCCTTGCCTGTACCGGATTCGCCGCGCAGCAGCACCGTGGTGTTTGTGCGCGCAACCTGTGTTACCTGCTCATAGACCTGGCGCAACGGACCGGAATTCCCGATGATGTGACTAAAATCGTAGCGTTCGCGGAGTTCCTGCTTGAGGTGAATATTCTCGTCGAGCAGTCGTTGTTTGTCTGCTTCGAGCAGATGTCCGACTTTTATTGCCTGGGCAATCATCGTCGCGATGATCGCGAGGAAGTTGGTAGCCCGCTCGTAGTCACGGTCAGGCTTGTACTTTAAGTAACCGCTGAGCACGCCGACCGGTTTTCGGTTAACGACAACTGGGACACAGATAAAAGTGAGCTCCTGGGTCTTCAGGGCTTTCTTGCGCGTCCCGAGTCGATCCAGAAACAACGGCTCGCGACTGATCTGGGGAACGACCACCGGTTTGCCGGTTTGGACGACGCGTCCGGTAATTCCTTCGCCAATTTGATACCTGACCCGGCGTGCTCCTTCTTCGTCCAAACCGTGAGAAGCGACAATTCGCAGCTCATTCGTATCTTCAGAAAGCAACATCACTGCGCCACGAATCATGCGGTGATGGCGGTCGAGTGTAGCGAGAATGCGAGTCAGCGCCTCTTTGAGTTCGAAGGTGCCGGCTAACAGTTGTCCTGTTTCGAGAAATGTCGCTAGCTTCCTCGCTTCAGCTTGCTGAGGTGTCATGTTCTTCGTAACAGAACCCGGCGATAGCGCTGCCATCGCGCTCCCTTCGTAACCCGTGTGGAATGATCTAGAAATTGTTGTAATACCGTCCTTTCAAATACACAAGCGTAAGCAGCGCTCGCGGCATGGTTTTAAGCCGGCCAGGTAAAACCACTCTGACCAGACTCAATCGTGAGCCTTAAAGACGAGGGCCATCCTAGAAACAACTTGTGGCTTAAGTCAAAACTATTATTCTAATGGCAAGATAAATCTCACGGAATTGCTACCAACATGTGGCGTGGGAGCAGTCTGATCGGAACGCCTGCCTGCAGTGATCGGCTCGGACTTCGGAACAAACACAGTCAATACAGAACCGAGCACGGTAGCGCCGGATGCTACACTCAACTTTTACTATGTTTTAACTGCAAAGATAGCACTAAGCACTAGATCTGAATAGTTTTGCGCAGATTCAAGTTGATCGGAGCATTCGCGCTCCCGCGCTCGGTTCTGATGTGACGCCAAGACGCATGTTGAGTGTAGGATCCGGCGCTACCGCGCTCGGTTCTGTAACGACTCAGCTGTCTCCGAGGTTGAGCATTTGATGGAGCATACAAAACAAAGTTCAGCGGAGCCGTCTAGCGTCGCTTGGATGGTGCCTTTCTTGCCGCGACTTCAGTTGTCATGTGGTTAGATTCTGTCTGAGGGTCAGGCAGCGAGGTGGCGTGCTGACGCAGTACTTCCAAAAAAGCCGCGACGGCGTGAGAAAGCGTGATGTTGCGGCGATGAGTGACCCAGAGAGTTCGGAAGTAGCTCAGCTCGGGAACGGAAACCGTCGCGAGTGTACCGCGGGCGAGCTCTTCGGTGACACACATTCGCGGCACAAATGCTAGGCCGATCTTAAGTTGGACAAAACGCTTGATGGTCTCAACCGTGGCCAGCTCGAGCGTGATATTTAATGGGGTATGGTGTTGCTCAAAAGCCTCTATAACTTTGTACCGGGAAGCGGTTTTTACGTTATGCGCTACAAAAGACTGTTCGCCCAGTTCCTCAATCTTGAGCGACTCGCATTTTGCCAGCGGGTCGTCCGGACTCATGATCAGAACGAGTTCGTCTCGCAGTATTGGGAAGGATTCGAGCTCGTCGTCCACCGGTTCGAACGCCAGTAGAGCGAAATCCACATTTCGATCCAGCACCTCGCGCGGTAATCGTTCCGACACTTGCCGGAAGATTTCGACCTTCACGTTTGGATGCTGCTCTCGATACTCGAGGATGAGGTGGGGCAGGAGATAGAGCGACGTACTTTCGTTGGCGCCAATGCGCACGCGGCCGCGCTGGAGTGAACGCAATTCAGAGACGACGTTTTGCGCCTGGTCACGGAGCGCGAGAATCCTTCGCGCATAATCATAGACCAGTTCGCCGGCCTCGGTCAGGGTCGGAGTCTTTTGCGAGCGATCGAAAAGCGGCGCGCCTATTTCTTCCTCAAGGCGCTTAATCGCGATACTAACGGCAGGCTGAGTACGGTAGACACGAACAGCGGCTTTCGAGAAGCTGCCCTGCTCGACGACCATCAAAAAGAATTCGAGTTGGGTCAGTTCCATTGCTGGCAGTCAACGCTCCAGCGGCGGATCCTAACACACCCCCCTTTTATCTGTAGCTGGAAACGATTCCCATGCTTCGGAGTTGGAGAGTTAGAGAGCGGCCTCTCCGCGCTCGCCAGTTCGAATGCGAATAACATCGTCCATGGGCACGACAAATATTTTGCCATCGCCAAATTTGCCCGTGCGAGCCGTCTTAGTTATCGCTTCGACCACGGAGTCTTCAGTCTCTTCGGGAATAATCACTTCGATTTTGATCTTCGGAATGAACTCAATCTGATATTCGGTGCCACGATAAGTTTCGGTGTGTCCCTTTTGACGGCCGTATCCCTGAACCTCACTTATCGTCATGCCGGCAACGTCAACTTCTTGCAGAGCATTCCTTACAGCATCCAGAAGGTGGGGACGGATGATTGCCTCAATCTTTTTCATCTATTCATCTCCTATTAGGTGGCTAACCAGTTTGCGAAAGACTGTCGCGAAAATCTGAAGCTCGGCAAATTGCCCGTCAACAAAACAGCATTCCTGAGAGAGAGTCAATACGACGTTCGCTCGATCGCCTCTTCTGCAAGGCCGCGCAGTGAATTCTCTGCTGTTCCTTCGGGCAGTGTTCCTCGGGCCAACGACCACTTCAAAGCAGGAGGCGTGATGAGTGTAGTCACAATCACCATTATTACTACCGCTCCAAACGTCACACTACCGATGACCGGTTCGTTAACGCCCTGGACATTGGGCAACGTAAGCGTGGAGCCTATCCCAGCCAGGATCAATCCCACCTCGCCGCGTGGAATCATACCTATCCCGATTGCCGGACGGTTAATCCTTCGCTCGAATACAGCCAAGGCACAGACTTGCTTACCAAGAATCGCTGCCAGGGTAAGCGCCCCTGCGTAAAGCAAGAGTCCCGGCGTCGCGAAGGCCTTCAAGTCAACCTTCAATCCCATCAGCACAAAAAACACCGGCACCAGGAACGCGCTCAATGGCGCGAGTAATTCTTCGAGTCTACGCTTTTCACGTCCACGGAACGATTCGAAATGGGCTTCATCGAGCACCAACCCGGCCGCGAATGCACCGACAATCGGGGCCAGCCCCACCCAGGAAGCTACCCACGCCAAAGAGAAACAGAAAGAAATGGACAGAGCCAGCAAAACACCCGTTCCCCGGAGACGCCCGATGTGCTGAAATACTCGGGGCACAACGTAGTGGCCTAGCGCGATTGCTCCAGTCAAGAAAAAGATTGCTTTGCCGGCGACTATCGCAACATCCACCCCTGCTAGCGATGCACCGCTTTGCGCCGCTTTGATTGCGCCGGCAATCACGGCCAGAATCAGTAAACCCAGCACGTCGTCTATAACCGCGGCACCCAGAATGATCCGGGCCTCGCGTCTCGCCAGTTGCCCGGTGTCCCTTAACACGCGAGCAGTGATGCCAACGCTGGTGGCGCATAGCGTCGCGCCAATAAAGATGTGTTCCAGTTGCGGCGCGTTGGGCATGAAATAGGCCGCGACCCCCCAACCGAGAAAAAACGGCGCAATGACTCCGGCCACGGCCACTGCCAGCGAGGACCACCCAACTTCCATCATTTCGGCCACGTTTGATTCAAGTCCAACTTCGAACAATAGAATGATGACGCCGAGCTGTGCCAGGGCTGCGATTACTTCATTGTTCTTCAGAAATTCAGCGCCGTTGAGACCAACGAGAGCGAGGTTACCCACTACTATTCCACCAATCAGCTCGCCCAATACAGCGGGCTGGCCAATCCTCTCTAACAACTCGCCGGCAAGCTTGGCGATAATTAGAATCGCGGCGATGCCGATCAGGACTGCCTCCATTCCCCGTGTTGACGACGACGTGCCGTTGGGCGCGCCACCGCTGGCCCATAGTATTTGCGGAAACACGAGGGCAATGCCGCTAACAAACAGGACTGGAAGGAAAGTTCGTTTCATGAGAGTGACCAGAACCGGTTGCGACCCGTGGTTATATCCGAACCCTTCGTTAAAACCGTGAACGGTCGAAGGCTTACCTGCTCAAAGATTTGCTATTGAACAGGTAAGCCATCTTTTGGGGGATGACCCTTCATTTCTCGTCAAGCCACGCTTGTCTGGGCCTTAACCGGAAGCCTTTCGTCCACAGCTTCCGGCTCTATCGTTGTAGGTTCAGTGATACTTCCAAGTGCAACGTTGGGTCTCAGGTTGAAATCCGGATACGCGAGTACTCCGACTTCGGCGAGATCGAGTCCTTCGATCTCCTCTTCGGCTGAAACCCGATTTCCCAGAACCTTGTCAGCTACCTTGAAGTACACAAAGAAAGAAGCAAAGATAAAGACGAAGCAGGTCGCAGTTCCAATCGATTGCGCGATTAATTGACTGAAGCCGCCGCCGTAGAACAAACCAATCACGGGCGTGGCTACTCCGTTGAGTCCCGCGCCGTACGAACCGTCAGCGAAGAGACCCACCGAAAGCACGCCGAACGCGCCATTGACGCCGTGCACGCTGATTGCGCCCACCGGATCATCGACCTTCAATTTATGCTCGACGAAGTAGACGCTGGCAACCAGGATCACTCCCGCGATCAAGCCAATCATCACTGCGCCGAAGCTGGTAACGAATGCACACGGGGCGGTGATCGCAACTAAACCTGCGAGCATCCCGTTAGCCATCAATCCCAGGTCAGGTTTCCCGAACCATCTTTGTGCCACAATCATCGATGAGAACGCACCACCTGCCGACGCCAGCATTGTGTTGACCGCGATGACCGAGATACGAAGGTCTGTGCCCGACAGCGATGAACCCGCGTTGAAACCAAACCAGCCAAACGCGAGAATAAACACACCCAGAATCGCCATGGGCATGTGATGGCCCGGAATGGCGTTGACTTTCCCGTCCTTACCATATTTACCAATGCGCGGCCCGAGGATAATAGCGCCCGCCAGGGCCGCGACACCGCCCACCATGTGCACAACGGACGAGCCGGCGAAGTCGACATGTCCGTGACCCAGCCCAAACTGAGTTCCCAACTGCGAAAGCCAGCCTCCACCCCACACCCAATTACCAAAGATTGGATAGGCAAACATCGACATGAAGAAGCAATACACGACAAACGAGCCCCACTTCCATCGCTCGGCCAGCGCCCCGGTCGGGATGGTAACTGCCGTGTCCATGAAGACCATCGCAAACATGAAAAGCGAGAACACCCCAACGTCGTAGGAATCGCCGCGGAGGAAGATGCCTTTTGTTCCGAAGATATTGAGTGTGTGGCCTGCGATATTTATCGAAAACGCCGAGGTGAGGGGACCGGTACCTCCGAGGGCTGCCACTGCGCCTACACCACCCATCATGAGAGCAAATCCACACACCCAAAAGCCGAGCATCCCAAGGGGATAGCACATGAAATTCATGGCCATCGTGTGCGCGGCGTTCTTTGCGCGCGTGAATCCGGTCTCTGCCAGCGCGAAACCTGCTTGCATGAACATAACCAGGAAACACGCAACCAGCGTCCAGACGAAGTTGATCGAGATATTGGCGTGACCAATGGCGTCGGCGATCTCCTGAGTTGTGGGCTCTCCGGGTTTAGCCGCCGCAACTGCTCCGGCGTTTCCAGTTCCCGCCCCCGTCGGGTCGCCTGCCAGCGCCACCAGCGGCACGACGAGGAGAATCGTCACAGCAAATCCGATCAATACAAAGTGTCGAGCATTGATACGAGGCGAAGCCGGGAGGCCCGCGCGGTTTGATTGATCAAACAGACGGTGACAGGCAGACAGCACGCTTCTTTTCGAATCATTAATCCTCTCAAGCATCATGGTTCGCTCCTCAAGCTTAGTTTTGCAATGGCGTTCTCGAAACCGCCGGTTCACAGTCAGACTCTAAGTGCTCCTTAATTGAAGAAGGGGAGACACTAGGAATTTGCTGAGGCTTAAACAATCATCGTGCCATCAGCACTTCCCAAGCGCTCGCTTTCAACTAAAGCGAACGTTTCGGGAATTCGTGTGGTTTTTCGGCTTCGCGTGGATTGGAGTTCGCTGGATGGCCTGCGGGATGATCAAGTGGAACGACACTTTTGTCGCTTCATCGCTGGGAAATAACAAAATTGTCGCTCTTTCAATTTCTAGCGCCCGAACCAGCCTTTAGCCAGCGTTTAAAACGGGCACTTGTGCCGAGCCCCGCAGCGGCAGACAAGTCTGCTTTCTAAACGGACGATTTTAAACCGGCAGCCAACTCGGGAAACTCGACGCTTCACTCGAGGAACTTGACGCTTCACTCGAGGAACTTGACGCTTAACTCGGAGAAATTGAGGAAAGGAGTTGGACGAGAGATAGCTGGACCGGTTCTATTCGGAACTGAGGAAGCTTCATTCCATTTCGGTCGGTGACATAGAAGACGTCCAGAGCTGCGCTCTTTTCAGTGGCTATCCTGGCGCAAACGATATCGAGACCGAGTGTCGCCAGACCACTTGCGATCTTGTAAACGAGCCCGGGTTCATCGAAAGCATGCACCTCGATGAGGGTGGAAGATTGCGAGGCGTCGTTATCACAGGTTACCTGAGGTAGGGTGCGTGGATTAGCCGTAATAGCAACCCGCTTCCTTGGTGCATTCCGGGTCCGCCAACGCTCGATCATCGCCGCGACGTCCGACTCACCCGCAATCGCTTTGCGTAGTGACCGTTCGATTGCGGGGCATCGAGCGTTATCTATAGCGTGGTGGGTGGAAGCCTCCCGCAATATGAAAACATCGACCGCGATGCCATCTTCGCGCGTGTTTAGCTCAGCGCTAAGGATTTCGATACCGTGAGCTGCGAGCGTTCCGGCAATGTCGGCACAGAGGCCATGACGGTCTCTGGTGCAGAGCGTTAACCCGGTAGACTCGCGGCCAAGCTGAGTCCAACGTCGCACGTAGACCTCCGCCTTGAGTTCTCTAATTAGCTGAAGATGAACCGCAGCGTCAGCTGGCCGTGTAACCCGAACATAACGATCCGGCAACAAGGCGACGTGGCGTTCAATCTCGCTTAAGGCGACGGATCCCTCCAGTGCTTTAGCGACCTGCTCCTTGAAGCGCACAGTGATTTCGCTCTCATCGGGAGGTGGGTCTGCGCCCGTTAATACTGTCCTCGTTCGACGGTAAAGCTCCCACAAAAGCGTGCCCTTCCATTCGCTCCAAACGCCGGGAGCAACTGCGTTCAAATCGGCATAAGTCAGGAGCAATAGCATGTTGAGGGCGTCGGGAGTTCCCATTCGGTCTGCGAAATCCGTTACGACGCGCGGTTCATTGAGATCACGGCGCTGGGCCAGTTGAGCCATGGCGACGTGTTCCCTAACCATAAGAATGACCTTCGCGAAATCTGGCTCGGCCAGCCGCAGACGTCTGCACACGCGTTCAGCTATCTTCGCGCCGCGGGGAATGTGGCCGCGTCCGCGCCCTTTGCCGATGTCATGCAAAAGAAGAGACAAGTAGAGCAGGCTTGGATCTTCAACGCCGTCGAAGATGGTGCGAAGGTGCGCACGCTGTTTGTCCTGGCTGGTGTAGAGCTCGTCAAGTGCTTCGACAGCTTTAAGAGTGTGCTCATCTACGGTGTAGTGATGATAGAGATCGTGTTGAATGAGCAAGCTGATGCGGCCAAATTCAGGGACAAAGCGGGCGAGAAACCCAATTTCATGCATTAATCGCAGGACGTAACCGCCGCGGCCACGCCTTCTCAGGAGCTTCATGAAGTAGCCTGAGGCCTCAGTTGAGAATCGGAACTGATGGTCCACTGCCGGCAGTGCGCTGCGCATGGCATCGCACAACGATTGACTCAAGGGTACCTCCGCTGCCTGGGCGAGAGCGAAGGCATCGAAGAACAACATCGGGTTGCTGGTCAGAGCTTCAGAGTCTCCGTCGAGTTGAACCCGCCCATTACTGATGGTGAGAGGATCCGAGGCGGTGCGTGAAAATCTCCTGCTCCAGCTGCGGGTCGTCTTCTTCTGGGATTCCGACACACGCGCAAGCAATGTTTCACAGAATTGATTAAGCACACGCGCGTGCTGATAGTAATCTCGCATGAATTTTTCGGACGCGAGCAGAAACGGGCTTTGCTTGTAGCCAAACTCTCGGGCAAGTATGGTTTGGAGGTCGAGCGCCAGCCGTTCAGTTTTTCGTCTGGTCGTTAAATGGGCTGCAAAACGCACTCGCCAGAGGAAGTTGGCAGCGCGCGTCGCTGTTCTTTGTTCGGCTTCCGAGATAACGTCGTGATCTCGAAGTTCGTCTAAGGTCCGATATCCATACCGCGTATAGCCAACCCAAAGTGCGGTGTGAAGATCGCGTATGCCGCCAGGACTCTCCTTCACATTTGGTTCCTGCAGGCACACAGTCGCACCAAACCTTGCGTACCTCGCTGCCCTCTCACGCAAAATCGCCGCAATGTAAGCATGCCCACGCTTACAACGATCCTTTTCGAGAGCCTGCAGAAGAGCATCATAGGCTGATGGATTTCCTGCCAGTAGTCGTGTGCTGGCCAATGCGGTTTGAAAATGCGGATCTTCATGTGCCGCCGACACACATTCAGTAACGCTGCGGACGACTGGGCCCACTGTCAGCCCGGCGTCCCACAGTAAGCGCAGAACCTGCTCCACCAGACGTCGGGTTTGCAAGGCTCGATTACTTGGATAAAGAAAGAGAATATCAAGGTCCGAATAAGGCGCCAGCTCGCCGCGGCCATAGCCTCCGAGTGCTGCCACGGTACAGACACTTTGATCTTTGTCGGCGGAGCCATCCATTTCTGCGAGATGCGTGGCGGCCTGGAATGCGCGCTGCACTACCAGGTCGAGCATCGCTCCGCGCGCTGCTGCGCTTTGAAGCCCTGGAGCGCCGCAGCGATGCGCAATCTTCAAGCGCTGATCCTCAATCTTTAGAAAGGCCTTCAACTCGCGGGAAATCGCTGCGGCGTCGCGGAGTGGTCTTGTCGCGGAGAAACGCGCTGCGGCGTGCAAAGCCGCCTTTTCACTATGTGTTCGCAAGCGTGGTGTAGATCGTGGCTCGATTTGATTTATCGCCATGACTCAAATCTACTACTGGTTCTCGAGTTACCACCACTTCAATTACTACCGGATGGTAGCGAACAGGTGATGGCCTGCGGCGCAGGTCACACGTACGCGAACGCCCGATCTTGATGACCGCGTACGCCTCGGACGAAATGCAGTTTTGAGGTGCAAGACTTGTACCGAATCCGACTGCGCGCGGTTGGACTGCGGCGCTGTTAAGCCAGTTAGCAGATAAACCTCCGCCACGACCAGGTGCGCCTTGAGTCTATCAAAAACCGCGATGTGAGGTTTGCAAAGTCAAAAGATAGCGCGACACGGGAACTTGATGGCATCTTTTCATCCCTGACGTTAGCGATGCACATCAACGTCGGGCCGGCTGCTGGTTCGGATCATGGTCTGCCACGCGCGCAGGTGGCACAAATGTCCTATCAAAGCGGCATGCGAAAAACCCATTGTTAGTTCGATGCGAGCGGCGACAATTTTGTCGTTACGGGCCTGACCTGGAACGAAATTGTCACTGGAGCAGCGTTAGCTTTCGCCGAACAGCTGCTGCCTCGTCTCCGGATTCTTCAACAACATCACAGCATCATTGACTTACTTGATCGCATGTACCTGTTGGCATGGTAGTTGTCAGAGGCGTTCGCGGTATCCACTGGTTTGTCCATATCTCGTTTGAGGGCTTGCGACGCATCGCGAGTCCCCTTGCAAAAGATCGCAGGAATCAAGCGGTAAGCAGGCAGGTCTGAAATAACTACCATGACTTCGGAAAAACAACAGTTAGCTCACGACTACCTGAGAAATAAATATGGCCCATCCGTCTTGGCTTTTGGAGGCGCAAGGACAGACAGGCCACTGACATCGTCCGTTGAGAGACGATATGGAGACAAATTACAACAATGTGCAAGTCTAAATCAATGGTCAGCGCCATCGCTGCTCTGGGCGCGTCGTTATGGTTAGCGCTGCTGCCAAACACGGCGGCAGTTGGTCAGTCAACTCTCTTTAACGTTCCTTCGACAGATGTTGTATCAAAACAGAAGGTCTACCTGGAATTTGATTTCCTCTCGCATTTCGAGACGCACGCCGATGGCGGTTTTCAGATCTACGCGCCGCGCGCTGTGTTCGGTGTCGGCAAGGGCGTCGAAGTTGGCGTCAATGTTTCCGTTGTCGATGCCTTCGCACCCGACCAGCCAGTTTACATTTCACCAAACGTCAAGTGGCAGTTCTATAACAATGAAAAAGCAGGGGTGGCGATCTCGGCCGGCGGGTTGCTCTATACCCCGATTGCGCACCGTGCCGGCGCGGACACTTACGGTTTTGTGTACTCGGTGGTGAGTAAGAAAGTGAAATCCGATTATGGGCCCCGCCTCACCGGCGGTGGCTATGCACTTCCGGGGTTAGCTAACGGGGCCGGAACACAAGGAGGAGCGATTGTGGGCTACGAACAGCCCCTCTCGAAAAGGGTAACTTTCGTCACTGACTGGTTCAGCGGCAGGAATGCTTTCGGTTATGTGACCCCCGGGTTTTCATTCGCGTTGCCGAAAAGCAGTCTGCTCAACGTTGGTTACAGCATTGGCAACCGTGGACCAGGAAACAACGCTCTCTTTGTTTATTACGGGATCACTTTCTAACTTGCTACGGGTTGTCTCGCCCGTCATTACTGGGACCGCGGGCGTCTCGCCCGCCAGGCGCCGTCAGGCGCCGTTGCTTCGCGGAGTTTAAGTGGCGCGAGTTCTGTTCGCACTTTCGCGCTCGCAGCTGGGCGAGACGCGCGCGGTCCCAGAAAGAAAGTTGAAATCTAAAAACAAAAGGAGCAATCGACATGAGTGTTAAGGATGTACTGAAGTTTGCAAAAGATGAAAAGGTTACCTACGTAAATGTCCGTTTCACGGATCTTGTGGGAGCCTGGCACCATCTGACTTTTCCGATTGATGAACTCAGCGAAGCCTCGTTCGAGGACGGCTTTGGCTTCGACGGTTCATCGTTACGCGGTTGGGCTTCGATTCATGAGTCCGACATGCTGTTGGTCCCGGATCCGTATCGCTACTGGCTCGATGCATTCATGGGTGAGAAAACCTTATGTCTCATCGCAGATGTCGTCGATCCGATCACAAAGGAAGGCTACTGGCTCGATCCTCGCGGCGTTGGGCGGCGCGCAGAAAGCTATCTTAAATTCACGGGCATTGCGGACACGGTCTATTTCGGTCCGGAAGCAGAGTTCTTCGTATTCAATGAGATCCACTTTCATAACGATGGTCACACAGCCGGTTACTCACTGGATAGCCCGGAGGCAATCTGGAACACGAACGGGCAAAACGGCAATGGCAACAAGGGCTACCACATTCGAAACAAAGAGGGCTACGTGCCGCTGCCACCTCTCGATACGCTCCAGGATTTTCGCGGTGAAGTCGCCACTGAGCTCAAGAAGGTAGGAATTCAGGTCGAATGTCATCACCACGAAGTCGCCACGGCCGGTCAGTGTGAAATTGATTTTCGTTACTCGACGCTAATCGGTACCGCTGACAACCTGCAACTCTTCAAGTACACCGTTCGCAATGTCGCGCAAAAACATGGCAAGGGCGCCACGTTCATGCCGAAACCGCTTTTCGGCGATAACGGTAGTGGCATGCACTGCCACCAATCGCTCTGGAAGGGCGACACGCCAATCTTCGCCGGCGACGGTTACGCGGGTTTATCCGAAACAGCACTCTTCTATATCGGTGGACTACTCAAACACGCGGCTGCCATCGTTGCCTTTGCGGCTCCGACCACCAACAGCTACAAACGTCTCGTGCCGGGCTTCGAGGCTCCGGTTAATCTCGCCTATTCTGCGCGGAACCGGTCAGCCGCCATTCGCATCCCCATGTTCTCCACCAATCCAAAGCTGAAACGGTTGGAGTTTCGACCACCTGACCCTTCATGCAACGCTTATCTCGCGTTCTCGGCAATGCTGCTTGCCGGGCTCGATGGCATTCAGAACCGCATCGATCCAGGAGAACCTTTGGACAAGGACATCTACGATCTTTCCCCGGAACAGCTCCAGAATGTTCCCAGCCTGCCGGGCTCGCTCGATGAAGCCCTACATGCGCTGGAAGTGGACAACGAGTTTCTGCTCAAAGGCGATGTCTTCACGCCGCAACTGATCGACCGCTGGATCGGTTACAAACGGGACAAGGAGATACAACCGCTGCGGATGCGGCCACATCCGCTCGAGTTCAGTATGTACTTCGATATCTAAAAGGCCAGGAGTAGACGGCAGGAGCAGACGGCAGGAGCAGACGGCAGGAGCAGACGGTAGGAGCAGACGGCAGGAGCAGACGGCAGGAACAGACGGCAGGAGCTAAGACCTGGATGTCCGTTGGGAATTGAGATGAGACGCCAAGAACCGCAGCCAATACACAAATCTGGTTGCTCGAGGCGACTGCCGACTGCTCCTGCCGACTGCTCCTCGGCTTCCTACAGTCGAATTTATGAGCGGCTAAAAATTATCAATTATGCAAAAGCCCGAAGGAAGAGTTAGATTGCGTCTGATCGAGGTTTACAACTATTGCGAGCCGGATGGTTTCGGCCGGCGGCGCACAGGTAGATCAGTGTGACGAATTCAGAAGTACAAACTTGGGCGGCAATCTCCTTCGCGACACCTTGCACTCCAGCAAACTTACCGCGTGGTAGGCGCAACTCTGCGAACGTTGCCGTTCTGATTTCAATTTCACTAGTTGTAGTAAAGGACAGCTCATAGTGGCCTGTTGCTGGAAATTTGGAATTCTTGCACAGGCCATCAACGAAAAGGTTGATGGCCTTCTTGCATTAGGTTCAAGGCAAACTGGTGGCCTGCGATCGGCGCCGAGCTACTCGACGTCAGACCCAAGCACAGTTTGCATGACCTGGCCCACAGGACGCAGAAGCTGTGAACTCTAGAAACTGAGCATCGCCTGAAATGATCCCGTTGGGCTTTCCAAAGAAGCAGGGGTTATATGATCCGCGTTACGAGCATGATGCTTGTGGCACGGGGTTCGTCGTCGACATCAAAGGCCGCAAATCGCACGACATCGTCCAAAAGGCTCTCCAGGTGCTGCTCAACCTGGAGCATCGTGGCGCATGTGGCAGTGAGAAGAACACCGGCGACGGCGCCGGCATACTCTTGCAGATACCGCATGTGTTTCTCGCTGACGAATGCGCGAGGTTAGGGTTCGTGCTGCCTCCGCCTGGTCAATACGCTGTCGGCATGGTGTTCCTCCCGACCGAGGAGGAAAGCCGCGCGGAATGCGAACGATCATTTGAAGAGATCGTCGCGGAAGAAGGGCAATCAGTGTTGGGTTGGCGGAGAGTGCCAACTGACAACTCCTCGATTGGTTTCACCGCCCGGGCCTCCGAACCGGTTATTCGACAGCTCTTTATCGCTCGAGATCAGGCTGTCAACGACGAAGCCGCCTTCGAACGAAGACTATGCGTGATTCGCAAGCGAATCAGCAAAGCAGCCAAGCGCGGCATCCACGAGCGCGGCATGTTCTACATTCCCAGCCTCTCCTGCCGGACGATTGTCTACAAGGGAATGTTGACCGCCCAGCAGTTGACCCTCTTTTATCCTGACCTGCGTGAGCCTCTCGTCGACTCAGCTCTGGCTCTGATCCATTCGCGTTTCAGTACTAACACTTTCCCAAGCTGGGCGCGGGCGCATCCCTATCGCTATATCGCTCACAACGGCGAAATCAACACCTTGCGCGGCAACATCAACTGGATGCGTGCGCGCGAAAGCAAGTTTGAATCGAGGTTCTTTGGACCCGAGATCCATAAGATTCTTCCGGTCATCGACACCGACGGCAGCGACTCGGCCATGTTTGATAACGCGTTGGAGCTGCTGACGCTCACAGGCCGCTCTCTGCCACACGCGATGATGATGATGATTCCCGAGCCTTGGGGCGATCACGAGTCGCTACGCGAATCGATGAGTGAAGAGAAGCGGGCATTCTACAAGTATCACTCTTTCCTTATGGAGCCGTGGGATGGGCCGGCGTCAATTGCATTTACGGATGGCGTCAACATTGGCGCGGTGCTGGATCGTAATGGCTTGCGGCCTTCGCGTTACTACGTAACGAAGGATGGTTTGGTGGTAATGGCGTCAGAGGTCGGTGTGCTTGATATTCCTCCTGAGAACGTGCTCGCGAAAGGCCGATTGCAACCAGGCCGCATGTTCCTGGTCGACACTGAAGCCGGCCGCATTGTCGACGATGAGGAACTGAAGAGCGCCATCGCGAGCGAGCATCCCTATGGTCAATGGCTCAAGGACAACGTCGTCAACTTGGCCGAACTCCCGAGTCCACCTCTGCCACCCGAACCCGATCAGGTAAGCGTGCTGCAACGCCAGCAGGTTTTCGGTTACACAAATGAAGAACTCAAACTCCTTATCGCCCCGATGGCCACGGATGGCAATGAAGCAATCGGCTCGATGGGGTCAGACACGCCAATCGCCGTGCTCTCTGAGCGACCTCAGTTGCTCTACAACTATTTCAAGCAGCTTTTCGCACAGGTGACCAACCCGCCGGTAGATGCAATTCGTGAGGAGCTGATCATGTCAACCGACACCAGCATCGGTCCGGAGGCGAATATGTTGGAGCCGACGCCCGAGTGTGCGCGACAGATCATGCTGCCCTCGCCGATCCTCACCAACGAAGAATTGGAAAAGCTGCGGCACCTGGCCGACCCGGACAATCGCGTGGGGGATTCGAGATTCAAATCCATTACTCTGCCGATGCTCTTTGAGGTGGGCGACGGTGCTCGTGGTCTGGAGAGTGCGCTCGATGAACTATGCCGGCAATCGAGCGCAGCAATAGCTCGCGGCTTTGGGATCATCATCCTTTCCGACCGCGGAACAACAAAAGAGCAGGCTGCGATTCCGGCGCTGCTCGCAGTCGCCGGAGTGCACCATCATCTGATTCGGCAAGGGACGCGTACTCAGGTTGGTTTTGTCGTTGAAAGCGGCGAGCCTCGCGAGGTTCATCACTTTGCACTGTTGCTGGGCTACGGCGCGGCCGGAGTCAATCCGTATCTGGCGTTCGAAACTTTGCGAGATATGATCGCCAGTGGGTTTTTGCCCGGTCTCGATCTCGACAAGGCGATTGCCAACTACATCAAGGCGATTAACAAAGGCGTCGTCAAGGTAATCTCAAAGATGGGCATCTCCACGATACAAAGCTACTGTGGCGCGCAAGTTTTTGAGGCGATTGGGTTGAATGAAGATTTTGTCGATCGCTACTTTACGTGGACACCATCGCGTGTTGGTGGCATTGGTCTCGACGTGATCGCAGAGGAAGTGAAACTTCGTCACAAGCAGGGATTTCCTGACCGGCAAGTGCACGATCAAGTGCTGAACGCCGGAGGCGAATACCAGTGGAGAAGGGAAGGCGAAGTCCACCTCTTCAGCCCGGAAACTATCCACAAGCTCCAATATGCCTGTCGCTCAAACAGCTACACCGCGTTCAAGGAATACAGTGAGCTGGTTAACAACCAGTCGAGCCGTCTCTGCACGCTGCGCGGATTGATGGAGCTGAAACCCGAGCGTCCTCCGATCCCTCTCGAAGAAGTGGAGGCGGTGGCGAATATCGTAAAGCGCTTCAAGACAGGGGCGATGTCTTACGGTTCGATCAGCAAAGAAGCACACGAAGCGCTCGCCGTTGCAATG
Organism: Pyrinomonadaceae bacterium; assembly: GCA_036560225.1. Classification (GTDB taxonomy): domain Bacteria; phylum Acidobacteriota; class Blastocatellia; order Pyrinomonadales; family Pyrinomonadaceae; genus PSRF01. The sequence continues at coordinate 25,202 of DATBRN010000063.1, forward strand.
AACCGCATTGGAGGCAAGAGCAACACCGGCGAAGGTGGCGAGGATCCTGAGCGTTATGTGAGCAACGACGACGGAGACTCACGCAACAGCGCAATCAAGCAAGTCGCTTCTGGAAGGTTTGGCGTCACCAGCAACTATCTGATCAATGCTGAAGAGTTGCAGATCAAGATTGCCCAGGGTGCGAAGCCGGGCGAAGGCGGTCAACTTCCGGGACATAAGGTCTATCCGGAGATTGCGAGGGTGCGACATTCGACGCCGGGGGTTGGGCTTATCTCGCCGCCGCCGCATCACGATATCTATTCCATCGAAGACCTGGCTGAGTTGATCTACGACCTCAAGAGTGCAAATCACAAGGCCCGTATCAGCGTCAAGCTGGTCGCCGAGGTTGGAGTCGGCACGGTTGCGGCGGGAGTTGCTAAAGCGCACGCGGATGTTGTGTTGATAAGCGGTTACGATGGCGGCACCGGCGCCTCACCGCTTTCGAGCATCAAGCATGCGGGCGTGCCGTGGGAGCTTGGCCTTGCTGAAACCCATCAGACGCTGTTGCTGAATGACCTGCGTAGCCGCATCACAATTGAAACAGATGGCCAACTCAAGACGGGCCGAGACGTAGTCATTGCCGCGTTGCTCGGCGCCGAAGAGTTTGGTTTTGCCACCGCTCCGCTGGTCGGCCTGGGTTGCATCATGATGCGCGTCTGCCACTTGAACACCTGTCCGGTTGGCGTTGCAACACAGGATCCAAAGCTGCGGGCCAAGTTCAGCGGTGATCCGGCCCATGTCGTCAACTTCATGAACTTCATCGCCGAGGAAGTGCGCGAATTAATGGCCCACCTGGGCTACCGCACGGTGAATGAGATGATTGGTCATACGGAATGTCTCGAGATGCGGACGGCCATAGAGCAGTGGAAAGCACGCGGCCTCGATTTTTCGAACATTCTCTACCGGCCAAGCGTGACAGAGTCGGTCGGCCGTTATTGCCAGATCCCGCAGGAGCATGGACTCGAGAAGTCACTTGACAGCACTGAACTACTCAAACTCTGCGAGCCTGCCCTCAAACACGGCACCTCCGTCTCGGCGACATTGCCAATTCGTAATGTCAATCGCGCTGTAGGCACGATGCTGGGTAGTTCGGTTACGCGACGTCACGGGCCGGAAGGCTTGCCGCCAGACACAATTCAACTTTCATTCAATGGTTCCGCAGGCCAGAGTTTCGGTGCCTTTGTGCCGCGGGGCGTGACGCTACGACTCGAGGGCGACGCCAACGACTATCTAGGCAAGGGACTGTCAGGCGGGAAGCTCATCGTTTACCCACCACGCGAAGCGACATTCAACCCACAGGACAACGTGATCATCGGCAACGTAGCCTTCTACGGAGCAACAGGCGGCGAAGCCTACATTGGCGGCGCTGCCGGTGAGAGGTTTTGTGTGCGCAACAGCGGGGTCAACGCCGTGGTCGAAGCCGTAGGCGATCATGGATGTGAATACATGACTGGCGGTCGAGTGGTAGTGCTGGGCCAAACCGGCCGTAATTTTGCCGCCGGCATGTCCGGCGGAATCGCATACGTGCTGGATGAAAAAGGCGATTTTGCAAAGCGCTGCAACAAGGCAATGGTCCAACTGACGAACGTACAGGATGTGGAAGAGATGGAGTCGGTTAAGAACATGGTCTTCCGTCACGCCGAGTACACCGGTAGTAGCCGGGCCACAACCGTACTGCTTTCGTGGGATGAGTGGCTACCGAAGTTTGTGCGGGTCATCCCGCACGACTACAAGCGCGTGCTCGAAGCGCAGCAGCAAATGAGGCAAAGCGGCATGACTCACGAGCGGGCGGAGATGGCTGCGTTTGAATTGAATTCGCGGTCTTTGGCCCGCGCCGCCGGGCAATGAGGAAAAGCAGGAGAACGCATTTTCCATTTCTCATTTGACATTTTTCATATGCCATCGCCCGAACTCATCACTGTTGGACCAACTGGAAAGGGAGTCCCCAACAGAGCGATCGTTTAAATAGGAAGTTGTCAACCTGGGCAGCGCACAAGTGCCATATCCAAAAGGGCGTGGAGATGAACGCGGATCGATGGCAAATGAAAAATGTCAAATGACAAATGGAAAATGATAGGTCTTTCACCGTTGGTACTTAGTTGACTATGGGCAAAGCGACAGGATTCATGGAACACACGCGGACACTTCCAATCGTCCGACCACCAGCGGAGCGCCTCTCCGACTGGCGGGAGTTCCACCTGCATTCTACTGAGGAGGCGCTACGCCAGCAGGGCGCTCGTTGCATGGATTGTGGTGTGCCTTTTTGCCATACGGGCCGAATCATCGGTGGCGCCGCTTCCGGATGTCCCATCAACAATTTGATCCCTGAGTGGAACGATTTGGTCTACCGGGGCCATTGGCGCGAAGCTCTAAATCGTCTTCACCATACCAACAACTTTCCCGAATTCACCGGCCGAGTTTGCCCGGCGCCGTGTGAAGGTTCTTGCGTGCTCGGCATCAGTGACAACCCGGTTACGATCAAGAGCATTGAGCAAGCAATCATTGACAAAGGATTTGAAGCGGGCTGGGTGCTTCCTAAACTCCCCTCGGTGCGTACCGGCAAAGAGATCGCTGTGATCGGTTCTGGCCCGGCCGGCCTCGCTTGCGCTGCGCAACTTAATCGCGTCGGTCATTGGGTGACGGTCTTCGAAAGAGCTGATCGCGTTGGCGGACTGCTGATGTACGGCATTCCCAACATGAAGCTTGAAAAGTCAGTGGTTGAACGCCGCATCGATCTGATGGCCGCCGAAGGCGTTCAGTTCGTTACGGGCACGCACGTTGGTTACGACTATTCTGCCGGCAGGTTAATGCAGGAGTTTGACGCTGTTGTGCTCTGCGGCGGCGCTACGCGCCCAAGGGATCTGACGATCGAGGGTCGCCAGTTGGGAGGAATTCATTTTGCGATGGAGTTTCTGCACAGCAACACACGCAGTCTGCTGGACAGCAACCACGAAGATGGAGGTTATCTCTCTGCAAAGGACAAGGACGTGATCGTCATCGGCGGAGGCGACACCGGCACAGACTGTGTGGGCACCGCATTGAGGCATGGTTGTAAGAGTCTCGTGCAATTTGAAATTCTCTCGAAGTCGCCTGACGTACGCGCTGCTGACAACCCGTGGCCCCAATGGCCCAAGGTTTATCGACTTGACTATGCGCAGGAAGAAGTTGCTGCCGTCTTCGGGCAGGATCCACGCACTTACTGTGTCATGAGTAAGCAATTTATTGGGGATGCGAAGGGGCACGTGAGCGGAGTGAAAACGGTGCAGGTTGAATGGACCAATAACAACGGAGGATTCCGGCCACGAGAGATCGCAGACACGGAGCGAGTGTGGCCCGCACAAATGATCCTGCTGGCCATGGGGTTCCTTGGACCTGAGACCGATGGCTTACTGTCACAGCTCGGCGTGGCGATGGATGAGCGCGGCAATGTCCGGATTAATGAGGACAAGATGACGAGCGTGCCGGCAGTCTTCGCCGCCGGTGACATGGCGCGTGGCCAGTCGCTAGTCGTTTGGGCGATTGCAGATGGACGGCGGGCCGCGAAAGGGGTGGATAAGTACTTGATGGGAGAGACAACGCTTCCATAACGTCACGAGTTTCGAGTTTCGAGTTTCGAGTTTCGGGTTCCGGGTTCCGAGTTCGAAGTTTGAGCCTTGAGCTTCGATTGGCGGATCTGAGTTCTGTAAGTGCCTTTTGAACGTCCGAACTCGAAACTCGGAACTCGAAACTCGTAGTTAGTTAGTTAGGAGACATATGAGCGCACAGCCACAAACGCTAACAGCCGCAGTTCCGGTTCCACTCGCCGACAGTATTCACGAGCCACGCGGGGCGGAAATCCTGATTGAAGCACTCATGCATGAAGGTGTGGATTCAATATTCGGTTATCCAGGCGGAGCGGTCCTGCATATCTATGACGAGCTGTGGCGCGTTCGCGATCGCATTACGCACTACCTCGTGCGCCACGAGCAGGGTGCCGTGCACATGGCTGAAGGTTATGCGCGCGCCTCGGGCCGCGTCGGCGTGGCGCTGGTAACTTCAGGACCCGGCGCAACGAATGCCATGACCGGCATCGCGAATGCCTACATGGATTCAACGCCGATAGTGGTCATCACCGGCCAGGTGCCGACGCCGCTAATCGGGACCGACGCTTTTCAAGAAGTTGATACCGTGGGTATCACGCGTTCATGCGTTAAGCACAACTACCTGGTTCGAGACGTGAGAGATCTCGCGCCGGTGGTTCACGAAGCTTTTCACCTGGCGCGAACGGGCCGGCCCGGACCCATCGTGATCGACATCCCGAAAGACGTATCGGCGGCGCGCACTTCATATTCGAGTTTGAAGAACATCAGCTTTCCTCTCGTAGAGCGTAAATGGCCGCCGGACCCACGTGCCATCGCTGAAGCGGCAGCAGCGATCATGAAGGCAGAGCGTCCAGTGATGTACGTGGGTGGCGGCATCGTTAATTCTGACGCGGCCGCAGCGCTTCTCGCTTTAGCTGAAGAGCTGCAGTTGCCGGTGACACCGACGCTGATGGGACTGGGCGGATTCCCTTCGGTCCATCCTCTCAGTCTGAACATGCTGGGCATGCACGGTACATATGCTGCAAATATGGCCGTTGCTGAGAGCGACCTTCTTATCGCCGTCGGCGTGCGTTTTGATGATCGGGTTACCGGAAAACTCGCGACCTTTGCACCTCAGGCACGAGTCATTCACATCGACATCGACCCGGCAAACGTGGGCAAGAATCGAGCGCCGGAAATGTCGTTGGTCGCCGATGCGCGCGAGGCCCTTTGCGCGTTGCAATCGGAAATCCGGGATCAGGGCCAGCTCCAAATCGACCGAAGCATTAAGCGTCGCGCAGCCTGGTGGGGAAGAATACGCGAGTGGCAGCTCGAGCAACCATTACGTTTCACCGGTTCGGGAGATCAAATCAAACCGCAGACCGTGATTCGTGAGTTGCACCGTCTGACGAACGGAGAGGCCCTCATCGCCACTGACGTCGGACAACACCAGATGTGGGCGGCGCAGTTCTATCCGTTCAAGAGGTCGCGGCAATGGATCACCAGTGGCGGCCTTGGCGCAATGGGTTATGGAGTCCCAGCTGCCATTGGCGCTCAGTTGGTGCTCGGCGATCAACTGGTAGTTGCTGTGGTTGGAGATGGAGGTTTCCAGATGACTAATCAGGAGTTGGCGACTGCGGTGCAATATGACCTGCCAATTAAGGTCCTGATTATGAACAACGGCTACCTCGGCATGGTGCGGCAGTGGCAGGAGATGTTCTACGAGCGCGCCTACTCGGAGGTTGATCTCTCCGTGTCTCCTGATTTCGTTAGGTTGGCCGAGGCTTACGGCGCGTTTGGTGTGAGGGCCAAGCGGCCGGAGGAATTATCAGATGTTCTTTCGGCCGGTTTATCACACAAGGGAGTCGCAGTGATGGATATTGTGGTCTCTAAGGAGGAGAATGTCTTTCCGATCGTGCCGGCAGGAGGAAACTCGCGCGACATGATCGTCCAGTGAGAATTTCGAATTTGAAAACCCGTCAGCTGCGGATTCGCGCGGATGACGAGGATCTGAAAGAGGAAAGGGAAAAGAGAAAACAGAACTTAAAAGAGAACTGAGAACAAGAAAAGCAAGAAAGGAGGTTTTCAGATTTGCGGAGTCTGCTTCTATTCACGGCTGATGGGTTTTCAAATCCGAAATCCGCAATCCGAAATTCGAAATTTTGATGCGTCACACGCTTTCAATTGTAGTTGCTGACCAGCCCGGCGAGCTCTCGCGCATCGTCGGTCTGTTTAGTGCGCGAGGATTCAACATCGAGACGCTTTCCGTGGGCCAGACGACCGCGCCAGAATGGTCGCGCGTAACCATAGTCACGCGCGGGGATGATCGGACCATCGAACAGATCGTCAAACAATGTTCGCGGCTTGCACGAGTGCGCGAAGTCCTGGACGTTACTATGCAGCCCCACATCGAGCGCGAGATGGCGCTGATCGATGTTGCAGCAGCGGCGGGTCCGATGCGACAGGAGGTGCTGAGCCTGGTCACGGTCTTTCGTGCCAAGGTAGTGGATATTTCGCAGACAGGAATGATTATTGAAGCTTCGGGAAACAAGGAGAAGGTCGAGGCATTTATAGAGCTGCTGGGCCCCATCGGAATACGCGACATAACGCGCACTGGCTGCATTGCCATTGGACGTTTGTCGACAGCCGAGAGCTCAAGAGCAGCGACAGAAGAAGAGTTGAGTCGAGCTGTTAACTCGGCTCTATGACATGAATCGAAATTACGCTGAGGAATCAAACCATGAAAGTTTTTTACGATAGCGACGCTAATGCGAGCCATTTGCGCGACAAACAGATCGCGGTTATCGGTTACGGGAGCCAGGGTTTTGCCCAGTCAAACAACCTGCGCGATTCAGGTTGTAATGTCACTGTCGGGCTACGAGCTGACAGCCCTTCACGCGCAAAGGCAGAAAGCTCTGGCCTGCGCGTCCGACCGGTGCCGGAAGCTGCTGCCGAAGCCGACATTGTCATGATGCTGGTACCGGATGAGCTCGCGGCCGACGTGTACGCGCGCGACATCGCCGAATCCATGACGCCGGGAAAATATCTGGCGTTCTCCCACGGCTTCTCCGTCCATTACGGGTTCATAAAACCGCCTGAAGACGTCAGCGTCTTCATGGTCGCGCCCAAAGGTCCGGGCCATTTGGTGCGACGTGAGTATGAGAAGGGAGCTGGTGTTCCCTGTCTACTCGCGGTTCACCAGGATCCAACCGGTGAGACCAGGCAGGTGGGGCTGGCGTACGCATCAGCGATCGGCGGAGGACGCGCTGGGATAATTGAAACCAGTTTCCGCGAAGAGACAGAGACGGATCTCTTTGGTGAGCAGGCCGTACTCTGCGGCGGACTAACGTCGCTCATTAAGGCGGGGTTCGAGACACTGGTCGAAGCGGGCTACGCGCCCGAAATGGCTTACTTCGAGTGTCTACACGAAATGAAGTTGATCGTTGATCTGATTTACGAAGGCGGGATTTCCGAGATGCGCTATTCGATTTCGAACACTGCGCAGTATGGCGACATGACACGTGGGCCAACCGTAATTAACGACGAGACAAAACGGCGCATGAAAGGCTTGCTGGCGGAGGTTCAATCCGGCGCGTTCGCGAACGAGTGGATGAAAGAAAGTCGCAATGGACGCAAGCGTTTTGAAGAACTTGCAGCCAAGACTAAAGAGCATCAGATCGAGCGAGTGGGAGGCGAGCTACGGGGAATGATGCCGTGGCTGGCAGCTGGACGACTCGTCGATAAAGCCAGGAACTAAAACAGGAACTAAAACCACGAACTAAGGAAGTGAAACATGGGTTTATACGATTGGGATCGAATGAAAGCGGAAGAGATCACGGACCTTTATCGAAGAAAGGTGGCCATCGGCGAGAGCATCACCGTGGCCCGCGTTGAGGTTAAAGAAGGCGCAGTTACGCATTCTCATAGCCACGAGAACGAAGAGATGGTCCTGGTGCTGAAAGGCAGTTGGCGTTTTCACCTGCCCGGCGGTGACGTCACGCTTGGTGCGAACCAGATGCTACGGATTCCTGGAGGAATCGAACATTCTTCTGAAGCGCTTGAAGATACCTTAGCTCTCGATATTTGCGCCCCGGCGCGGATCGATTGGCTGAACGGTACAGATCGTTCTCTCCACTACGATCCAGATCAGTCGCTTTGGGGTGTTTGAGGATCAAGTTCAGGCTGGGACAGTGAGCTTTTGTTAGGCGCGGAAACATGATGGCCGCGTGATACTCGAACGCTGGGTCTTCGAAATAGGCACATTCTTGATCTTCGGCGATGTCAAATGAGAAATGAAAAATGAAATATGGAAATTGTCCTGGTCAATTTGATTTTCCTTATATCATTTTTCATTTCTCATTCACCATTTTGAAGAGATTCCTTGTGTAGGTTTCTGGCTCTTGGAGGAAAGACGTGTCTTTTGGAGAATCTAAGTGGGTGTGGATGAATGGGCGTGTGATTCCGTGGCAGAGCGCCACTACGCACGTTTCATCGCACGCGTTGCATTACGGTAGCGGTGTCTTTGAGGGCATTCGTTGTTACGAAACAAGCGAAGGCCCCGCTGTCTTTTGTCTTCACGCTCATCTTGACCGGCTCTACGCATCCGCTGAGATCTATGGAATAGAAATTCCGTACGGTCGTGAAGAGCTTGCCAACGGCGTTGAGGAGATCATTCGGCTTAACAATTTCCGCAGTTGTTACATACGCCCCATCTGCTACCTCGGAAGCGGTAGCCTTGGTGTGCACCCAGGCAACATCCCAGTGGAGGTTGTCATTCTTGCGTGGCCCTGGGCGCCTTACCTTGGTGCGGACGGATTGAAAAACGGGGTGAATGTAACCATCTCGCCATGGCGGAAGTTTGATTCAAGGATGATGCCAACGACAGCGAAAGCATGCGGACAATATTTGAATTCGATACTGGCCGTGCGAGATGCTGTCAGCCGCGGCTTTGCTGAAGCCTTGCTCCTCGATGCGGATGGTCACCTGGCTGAAGGGTCGGGTGAAAACCTCTTCATCGTGCGCGACGGGCGCTTGTTAACCAACGACGAGCGGCATTCAATTCTGCTTGGCATTACCCGCGGGGCAGTGCTCACAATTGCGCGGGATTTGGGTTATCAGGTTGAGCTCAGGGCCGTCGACCCGGAAGATCTGCTTGCTGCAGACGAAGCATTTCTTACCGGGACAGCAGCTGAGGTTACGCCGATCCGCGAAGTTGACGGAACTGCGATTGGCAAATCCGCACCGGGAGTGATAACTCAGGAGATTCAGCGGGCATTTTTCGCAGCTACTTCGGGACGTGACCAACGATACCGAGATTGGCTTCATCCCATTGATTCCGGAACTGGTGAGGTGGACGATCATTTGCTGCAAACAGTTTCTTAGAAACCTCTGCAGGAGGGTTCGAAACGAAACTCGCAGTTGGTGTATCGGAGCGATGGTCAGCGAAAACTATTGAATAGCCTGCTGAGCCCGGACTTGAATACTTGGGCGATGACGAAACAGGATCCAGAGGTACAACGGCAAGAACGTTGGCGCACAGCTCAGCGAGTAGTAGTAAAACTTGGGACCAGCATAGTTACGGGCGAAGGCGGCAACATTTGCTCCGAGCGTATAGAGCCGCTGGTACGGTCGATGGCCGCGTTGAAAAGAGCAGGACGTCAGGTCGTGCTGGTCTCTTCGGGAGCAGTCGGATTGGGAGCCGGCCGGCTGGGCCTGCATCAGTCCCGACTACAGGACATCGTTGTCCGCCAGGCTTGCGCGGCGATTGGCCAAAGCATGTTGATGCATGCGTACGAACAGTTGTTTCGTGCGCGTGACGTGAAGATCGCGCAGGTCTTATTAACAGAAGACGACTTCGTCGATTTTAGTCGATACACGAACTTACGGCGCACGATTGAGAAGCTTCTCAAACTCGGAGTCTTGCCCATCATCAATGAGAATGACACCGTTTCGACGGCTGAACTCGAGTACCGGGAAACTTCGACAGAGTCCAGTCAGGAGCGCGTCTTTGGCGACAATGATCGACTCGCAGCGCTGGTAATGAGTAAGTTGGAAGCCGACGCGCTGGTCTTATTAAGCAACGTGGATGGGCTGCTTCTCCACAATCCGGCATCCCGTCAAAACAAGGACAAGGGGCGGCCGGAAGTTATCCCGCTTGTCGAAGAATTTACAGACAGTTTGAAAGCAATCGCGCAGGGACCATCTGCCGGCGGGCGCGGCGGGATGTTGACGAAGCTGGAAGCAGCACAGATCGCAATGCGATCGGGCGGAGTTTGTGTCATCGCCAATGGAAACACGCCTGATATTCTCGATCGCATTTTCGCAGGTGAGCAAATCGGAACCACGTTCATATCAACTTCGAGGATGGCTGGTAAACGTCGCTGGATTAGTTTTGCGGCAGGCGTGCGCGGCCGAGTGATTGTCAACGAAGGCGCGCGCGTAGCGATCATGGGAGGCAAAGCGAGCCTGCTCGCTTCCGGGGTCATGCGAGTAGAGCAACAGTTTGCGCCGCAGGATGTAGTAAGCATTGTGGATTCCGATGGTCGTGAGTTCGCGCGCGGGATCATTAATTGTGCGAGTGAAGAGGCGTCGGCAATGATACAAAGCCGCGAGATAAGGTCGTCGTCTCAGGCCGGCGATCGTTCTCGCGTGCTGGTGACCCGGAATAACCTGGTGCTAACAGAGCGAAGATGAATCAATTGGCGCGAGCGTTAGAACAATCTAATGTCGCCGACGTGGCACGGCGCGCAAAGGCCGCGTCACGACTGCTGGCCACTATTCCTGGCGAGCGTCGCGACGCAGCGCTAAAAGCTGCTGCCTATGCAATCGAAGAGCGCAAGCTGGAGATTCTCGTTGCCAACCAACGCGACTGCGAAGATGCAGCTTCTGCCTTGGAAGCGGGACAAATGTCACGGGCGCTACTCGAACGCTTGCGAATTAGCGAACGCGGGATCGGGCAAATGGCTGCAGGCATTCGCGAGGTGGCCGCGTTGGCCGACCCTATAAATCGCCAGCTGGCAGTCACTGAGCTGGATGATGGATTGACGCTGTATAAAGAGTCGTGCCCGATTGGGGTAATCGGCATTGTGTTTGAAGCCCGACCCGAAATCGTTCCTCAGATTGCCGCCCTGGCACTGAAGTCTGGTAATGCCGTAATTCTTAAAGGTGGTTCGGAGGCTGTGAACAGCAATCAGGCGCTGGTTTCGATCTGGAGCGACGCTCTCAGTCATTTCTTTGACATTCCGGCCGATGCGATCAACCTGCTCTACACACGTGCGGATGTCGAGGAAATGCTATCCCTTGAGGATGAGATTGACCTGATCATTCCTCGTGGCTCGCGTGAGTTTGTGCGGCATGTCGCCGAGCGCAGCAGCATTCCGGTTCTCGGGCATGGCGAGGGGAATTGTCATGTGTATGTCGATAGCATGGCCGACGTTCAAAAGGCTCTCAACATCGCTTTCGATTCAAAGGTGCAGTATCCCGCGGCATGTAACGCGATGGAAACGCTTTTGGTCCATGAAAAAATTGCTGATGCCTTCTTGACCGAAATGATTTCGCGTTTCCAGGCTGCGGGGGTTGAAGTACGTGGTTGTCCCCAGACCGTCAAGTTGGCTCAGGGGCGCGGCGTTATTCCCGCGAACGAGGATGACTGGGCGAGGGAATACTCGGATCTAATAGTGGCGATAAAGGTTGTGAACGGTACCAACGAGGCTATCGAGCATATCAATCGCTACGGTTCCGGTCACACGGAAGCTATCGTTACTGAAGATGCCGACGGCGCGTCATATTTCATGAAGCTGGTTGATGCAGCAGGCGTCTATCACAATGTTTCAACGCGCTTCGCCGACGGCTTTCGTTACGGCTTCGGCGCAGAGCTCGGCATTAGCACCGGCAAACTACATGCGCGTGGTCCGGTGGGCCTTGAAGGGCTTACCACTTACAAGTACAAGTTGATCGGCGATGGTCAGACGGTTGCGAGCTATGTTAGTGGGGAGCGAACCTTTAGGCATAGAAGAATCAAGTGAAGATAGGAAGGGGGATCCATTTTCCATATCTCATTTGTCATTTTTCATTTGTCATTGCAGGACCTGTCGGATAGTCATTGACGAGATCGACCTGTCTAAATGACAAATGAAAAATGAGAAATGACAAATGATTAGATCTTCGCACGAGAGGCATCTGAGTTGAGCGACAACCGTCGAAGCCGAACAATCACCGCCGGGACAGAGCGTAGTCCCAATCGCGCGATGCTGCGTGCAGTCGGTTTCGGTGATGGAGACTTTGAGAAACCGATCGTTGGCGTGGCGAACGGTTACAGCACTGTTACGCCATGCAACCTGGGATTGAACAATCTGGCCGAGCGCGCGATTAGCTCTCTTCGCGCCGCCGGCACGATGCCGCAAGTCTTTGGCACGATCACTGTCAGCGACGGTATCTCGATGGGCACGGAGGGCATGAAATACAGTCTTGTCTCTCGCGAGGTCATTGCCGATGCGATTGAAACAGTTTGCCAGGCACAAAGTGTTGACGGGTTGCTTGCCGTGGGAGCGTGTGACAAGAACATGCCCGGAGCAATGATTGCAATTGCTCGCATGAATATTCCATCGATCTTCGTGTACGGCGGCACAATCAAACCGGGCCACTACAATGGTCGAGATCTGACGATCGTGAGCGCGTTCGAAGCACTGGGGCAATATTCAGCAAAACGCCTCAGTGAGGTTGAGCTGCTGGAGGTTGAAAGGCACGCGTGTCCCGGAGCGGGTTCGTGCGGGGGAATGTTTACGGCAAATACAATGTCATCGGCGATCGAAGCGATGGGATTCAGTCTACCCTTTTCTTCGACCATGGCCGCCGAGGATCCGGAAAAGGCCGATAACGCTGCCGAATCGGCTGATGTTCTGGTAGCGGCGATTAAAGAGCAAATCCTGCCAAGCGACCTTCTTACCAGAAAAGCTTTCGAAAATGCGATCGCAGTGGTGATGGCGGTTGGGGGTTCAACCAATGCGGTGTTGCACCTCCTGGCAATTGCGCATGCGGCGGGTGTGCCCTTAACGATCGACGACTTCGAGGTCATTCGGCAGCGCGTACCAGTGCTTTGCGACCTGAAACCTTCAGGCCGTTACGTAACCACCGACCTGCACCAGGCTGGTGGTATCCCACAAGTAATGAAGATGTTGTTGGACCACGATCTATTACACGGCGATGCGCGAACCATTACGGGGCAGACGATAGCCGAGGCGTTGAATGATGTGCCCAGCGAACCGAGGATTGAACAGGACGTGATCCGCCAGTGGTCCAAACCACTCTATTCGCAGGGTCACCTGGCAATTCTCAAGGGCAATCTTGCAACTGAAGGAGCTGTAGCAAAAATCTCGGGAGTGAAAGAACCAAGGATTACCGGTACAGCGCGGGTATTCGATTCCGAGGAAGCCTGCATGCAGGTGATCCTGGCGGGAAAGATCAAACCTGGCGATGTGGTAGTGATTCGCTATGAGGGGCCACGAGGTGGTCCGGGAATGCGCGAGATGCTCGCGCCGACTTCGGCCATCATAGGCTCAGGGCTGGGCGACTCAGTAGCACTGATAACCGACGGAAGATTCTCAGGCGCCACCTATGGACACGTGGTGGGACACGTCGCACCCGAGGCAGCTGTAGGGGGCACGATTGCCCTCGTTGAAGAAGGCGACTCAATAACAATTGATGCTGAAACAAGATTGCTGCAACTGAACGTCTCAGATGAGGAGTTGCAACGTCGTAGGACGAAATGGCGTCCACGCGCGACGCGTTACAACCGCGGAGTGCTTGCGAAATATGCCGGCCTTGTTTCAAGTAGTAGTTTGGGAGCCGTTACCGATGGTGCATTGCCGAACGGCAGCGAGGGTGATTAGAGAGTGGACTTGTCCGTCAACGCGATCCGTTTAGAGAGCAGACTTGTCCGCCCGCACGGGGGCACAAGTGCCCTCTCCAAACGGAACGAGTTACAGGGGACGAGTAACAGGGACGGGTAACAGTAAAGCGATGCTAAATCTTTTAAGGATTATATGACCGACCACATAGAAATCTACGACACTACATTGCGCGACGGGTCGCAGGGCGAAGGTGTCAACTTTTCAGTTGAAGACAAATGTCGCGTCGCCGAACAACTCGATGCGCTAGGTGTTGATTTTATTGAAGGTGGTTGGCCGGGCTCGAATCCGCGGGACGTGGCCTTCTTCGAGAAAGCGCGCGCATTGAAGTTGTTGCACGCACGCGTTGCTGCATTCGGAGCGACACGCCGTCACACGCTGACTTGCGATAACGATCGCAGCATCCAATCGTTGCTCAAAGCGGAAACACCCGTCGTTACCGTCTTCGGCAAGTCCTGGCTGCTACACGTTAAGGAGGCGCTGCGACTCAGTCCCGATGAGAACCTCCAGATCATCGAAGACACTGTGCGGTATTTGTCCGCCCGCGTGGAGTGTTTGATCTACGACGCCGAGCACTTTTTTGATGGCTACAAAACAGACCCTGAGTATGCGATCTCTACTCTGCGCGCTGCTGCTGCAGGGGGCCCCCATCGGATCGTGCTTTGTGATACCAACGGTGGAAGTCTGCCGGAGACAGTCGCCCGCGTGACGCGCGAAGTTGCAGAGCAAATAAATGTGCCGCTTGGGATACATTGCCACAACGATGGCGAACTGGCTGTTGCCAACACGCTCGCCGCCGTTTCTGCCGGTGCTGTGCATGTGCAGGGAACGATTAACGGTTACGGGGAACGTTGCGGCAACGCGAACCTCTGCGCCGTAATTCCAAATCTGGAGTTGAAACTTGGTCGGGCTACTTTAGGGCCCGAGCGCTTGAAAAGACTTCGGGAGACCTCGCGTTTCGTTAGTGAGATTGCAAACCTGTCGCTCGATTCACGTGCGGCATTTGTTGGCGACAGTGCGTTCGCTCACAAGGGCGGCGTTCACGTCTCGGCTGTCGAACGCAATCCGGTGACTTATGAACACATCGCACCTGAAACAGTCGGTAACCGCCGGCGCATACTTGTCTCTGATCTATCGGGGCGGGCGAATCTGCTTGCCAAGGCGCGAGAACGTGGACTTGAACTTAGTGATGAACAACGTGTGCTTGAGGAGTTAAAGCGGCTGGAGCACAACGGGTATGAGTTCGAGGCGGCGGAGGCGAGCTTTGAGCTCCTGGTGTCCAAGCTACGAGGTGACCACCATCCGTACTTCGAGCTGCTTGGCTTCCGCGTGATTGATGAGCATCGCGGCGCGCTGATGCCAATGAGCGAAGCGACAGTGAAGGTCAGGGTCGGCAATCGCATCGAACATACAGCGGCCACCGGCAACGGCCCGGTCAACGCACTTGATAAAGGGCTGCGCTGCGCCCTGCAAACGTTTTATCCGTCGCTCGCCGAGATGCATCTGGTTGACTACAAGGTGCGCGTCATCACGAGCAGTTTGTCAGGCTCAGCGAGTTTGGTTCGCGTGCTAATTTGTTCAGGGGACAACGATGGGCAGTGGGGCACCGTAGGTGTTTCTGCAAACATCGTCGAAGCGAGTTGGCGCGCACTAGTTGATTCCGTTGAGTACAAACTCGCCCGCGATGGGGTCGCTCCCATACTTTCCGAGGGAGACAACGAGCCGGCAACCTCTGAAGCCGCCAGTGAAGAGTTGAAGGAAGCAATTGGCGGATGAATGACAGCGCTGGTGCGCTGGTTTGCTTGTTTTCCAGGACAGGACACTACCGAATCAGCAAATTCATTGACATCGGGCGCGATGGTCAGGTATAAGAACACTTCACGTGAGAGTCGAGATGAGCTTCAGCACACACAACCACCACGGCGCACACCATCATGCCAAGCATCATTGGCATCAAGGCAGCGCGTTGGTTGTGGGGAAAAAACTCGAAGCGTAATTAGAAACTCACAACCGGGAACCTTTAAGGACCCGCTGCCATGACGCAAAGTCAGGGCAGCGGGTTTTTCTTTTGCGCTTAGGAGCAGGCTTCTTGAATGTTCGATGAGAGAAACTTTCAATGATTCACACCGTCGCTTTAGCCCGGTGGCAGGATGGTACTCAACCATCAGTACCGGAAGCGGTAGCGACCGGCCGAAGACTCAACGTGGGTTATTTGATTCTTCGACGTTCAGTTGTCAGTTGGCTGGTCTCAATATATCGAACCGGAGTGGCACTGGAGTGCAGGTAACGAAGCTTGAGTCTTTTGGTCTTAGTAAATATCCAAGCTCGCGAACAGTAGCGGAAGGTTGAAGGATTATCAGATTATCTAAATTTTTCATATCTCATTTGACATTTCTCATTTGTCATCTGACTTTCGCATAGCGCTCTCAATGAAATCTAGAAATGAAAAATGACAAATGAGAAATAATGACAAATGAGAAATGATGACAAATGAAAAATGAGAAATGACAAATGATAAATGGAATCTGATCACTTGCTGCAGCTCTATTCAACTTAACGGTAGCTAAATTCGATAACCATGGACCAGATAAACGATCCACTCTCCAAGATTCCCGCCGGGATGCGTTACTACTTCGGGCAGGAGGCGCGCCTGCGCCGCAGTGTCGAAGAGACTGCGATGAGCATTTTTGATGGCTGGTCTTATGAGGAAATCACAACGCCCACCGTCGACTACTACTCGCTTTTTGAGCATGGGATGGGCAAGTCAGAGGCTCATCGAGCGTTTCGCTTTACCGATGCTGACGGAAACCTGCTCGCTCTGCGGCCGGATGTAACTTCTGCTACTGCCCGCGCGGCTGCGACACTCTTTGCTGATCGTGAGCGCCCGCTGCGCCTCTGTTATGCCGCGCCGGTCTTTCGTCAACAGCCGCAATCGCATGCCGAGTGGCGCAGAGAGTCGACCCAGATCGGTTGTGAACTAATTGGTGCGAATACCAATGTTGCTGACCTCGAAGTTCTGGCTATCGTATCTGAATTCATGCGCCGCCTGGATCTTGCAGGCAACTACGCCATAACGCTGAACGATGTTGGCATCTTCAATGGTGTTGCCGAACGCCTAAAGTTGGATCCAGCTTCTCGAGAAAAGATGCGCCAGTTGATTGACGTCCGCAATACCGCTGACCTTGAGAGCTTTCTGACACCTTATACCTCCGTCATGGAAGCTGAGGCATTCGCGCAACTGATGCAACTGTCAGGCAAGCGCGAAAACCTGGACTTGGCCCGCAGGTTGATTTCAAACGAGCAATCCAGTGCCGCCCTTGATCGGCTCGAAGGCTTGTGGAAGGTCATTGATTCGCTTGGTCTAACCGATAGCTTTGAGATCGATTTTGGTGATGTTGCCCGACTCGATTACTACACCGGCCTAACATTCAAGGTCTATGTCAATGGCGCAGGATACCGCGTAGGCAGTGGCGGTCGTTACGACGGGCTGACGGCCAGCTTTGGGAGGGCGGAACCTGCGGTGGGCTTTGTGTTAGACCTCGACGCGTTAACCGACGTCTTACGCGTGCGAGACCTGCCCGCCGTGCAGAAGAGTACGCCTGAGAGGTTTGAAGGGGAACGTGATGCTGTCTTAGGGAATTCGGATGATCCCTCTGAGCTTTTCCTGGCAGCGTTGGAACGGCGTGCTAAAGGTGAGCGAGTGTCGCTTAACCTGGCTGGTAAATCGATTGGCTAAGTTAGTGAGGTGAGACAGTGCCGGAACTGACGATTGCGGTAGCTAAAGGAAGATTGCAAGACGAAGCCTTGGCTTTGCTTGCGGGCGCCGGCGCTGGCGTGTCAAGCCAGGATCTCTCATCGCGACGGCTGGCTGTAGACGATGAATCAGGCCGCTACCGCTTTATTTTTGTGAAGCCAGCTGATGTACCTGTTTACGTGGAGCACGGCATAGCAGACTGCGGAGTCGTTGGCCGTGACATCTTGCTCGAGTGCGGCACAGATTTACTTCAGCCGTTAACTCTCGAGATTGGTCGCTGCCGCATCGTGGTTGCAGCGCGAACCGGAGTGTCGTTGAACGATCTGGGTATGTTGAGAGTAGCGACAAAATATCCACGGATTGCCGCCGCCCATTTCGGCGCTCGCGGACGTCCAGTTGAGATTATTGAGCTTTCGGGCTCGGTAGAACTTGCTCCGGGGTTGGGCCTGGCGGATTGCATCGTGGACCTGGTGGAATCGGGTAGAACTCTTCGCGAAAACGGACTCAGAGAGGTCGAAGTCATAGATGAGTCAACCGGAAGATTAGTAGTTAATCGGGCTAGCTATCAACTAAAAGCGAAGCCAATCGCGGTTCTCATCGGGGCTTTGAAACGCACGACCGACGACCGTTGACGGACGACGGTCGAGTAGCATATCGGCCCGTAGTTTAGGTTTCAACCTTTAGGTTAGATTGAAGGAGTTTCGTTGTGATCGAGATCATTCGGAGTGGTGAAAAGGAGCGACTTGCAGTCAGACTGCGGGCCATCCGCGATCGCAGCGTAGCCCTCGACGACGCTCTTGTAAGTGAGGTCGCGACCATAATCGGCGACGTGCGTAACCGCGGTGACGCAGCGTTGATTGATTACACCGCGCGTTTTGACGGCGTGAAGTTGCAAGCGTCTGAATTGCGCGTTCCTGAAGAAACCCTGCAGCGCTCTGCGCGAGAAGTCGATCCATTTGTACTGGAGTCTTTACGTGAAGCTATTCGAAACGTCCGGCTCTTTCACGAGCACCAAAAGGAAGAATCCTGGGAAATTACGCCGAGCGAGGGGGTAAGACTGGGACAGCGCATCGCTCCGATCGAACGCGCCGGTCTTTATGTGCCGGGCGGTACGGCTGCCTACCCATCATCAGTAGTGATGAACGTCGTCCCGGCGCAGGTCGCCGGTGTTCACAGCATCAGGGTGACGACTCCGCCGCGAACGCTAACTGAAAATCCTGGAGTTGCCGCGGCCCTGGTCGAACTGAATGTTACTGAGGTCTATGCCGTGGGCGGGGCGCAGGCTATTGCTGCTCTTGCTTATGGAACTGAAACAGTGCCGCGCGTGGACAAGATTACGGGACCTGGAAACAAATACGTGGCGGCGGCAAAGAAACTTGTGTTTGGGGTCGTGGGCATCGATGCAATAGCAGGACCGAGCGAGGTTGTGATTATCGCGGACGACTCCGCGCGAGCGAGTTTTGTTGCGGCAGATCTGCTGGCGCAGGCTGAACATGCAGAAGATGCTTCCGCCGTTCTCCTGACCACAAGCGAAGCTCTGGCGCGTGCCACTACAGAGGAGTTGGTGCGCCAGTCATCGTCGTTGCCACGTCGAGCTATTGTCGAACAATCATTGGCGCAGTTTGGCGCAATTGTTTTGGTCGCCGGACTCGACGAAGCATGTGCGATTGCGAATGAACTCGCGCCGGAACATCTGGAGCTCATGACAAACGACGATGAAGGATGCGCAGCGCAGATTCGCGAGGCGGGAGCAATCTTTTTCGGACCGGACACTCCAGAAGCTGTCGGTGATTACCTTGCTGGACCAAATCACGTTTTACCGACTGGTCGCGCGGCGCGCTTCTCGTCGGCCTTGGGTGTCTATGACTTTGTCAAACGCACGAGTCTTCTTCGTTACTCCAGTGAAGCAATCAAGCGCTCGGCTGAGAAGATCGCGACGCTGGCGTCTGCAGAAGGTCTGGACGCGCACGCGCGTTCGGCGATGATCAGATTGGAGCAATCGTGAATACGGTTAATTCAATCAAAGATTCAGTACGACGGCTGCGGCCGTACTCTCTCGTGCCGCATCGCGCAGCCGTGAAACTTAATCAGAACGAGAATCCGTGGGATGCGCCGGCGGAGGTCAAGCAAGAGACTCTGAACCGCATGAAGGAGCGCGCCTGGTCCCGCTATCCCGATTTTACGCCGCAGAGATTGCACGAGCGACTGGCCGAGTTTAGTGGCTGGAAGCCGGATGGAATTATCGCGGGCAACGGCTCAAACGAATTAATTCAGGCAGTTTTGATGGTGACCATTGGAGAGCGGAAACGGGTTCTCATTACCGAACCTACTTTCGCACTTTACCGGCAGATTACGACTGTGCTCGGCGGGGAAGTCGCGAGTGTTCCACTCAGCAGTGATCTTCAGTTTGATGTCCCGGCGTTGCTGGAAAAGATTAAGGAGAAGCAACCGGAGGTCACGATCATTTGTTCGCCAAATAATCCGACCGGTTGTGCGATTAGCGATGAACAACTAGCTGCTCTGTTGAGTGCGGCTCGCGGCCTGATCGTGATTGACGAGGCATATCATGAGTTTTCCGGTCACTCAGCGGTCCCGCTGCTCGCTGATCACGATAACCTCGTGGTCCTGCGAACGTTCTCCAAGGCGATGGCGATGGCGGCGTTGCGCGTCGGTTATCTCCTCGCGTCGCCCGAGCTGGTGGTAGAGATAGCAAAGGCCGTATTGCCCTACAACCTCAACGCTATCTCGCAGACCGCGGCAGAAGTTGCGATTGAGATGTTTGAGGCGAAACTTCGGCCGCTCGTTGAGGCTATTTGCGCCGAGCGCGATCGTTTGCACGTTGAGTTAGCAGGAATTCCCGGGCTCGTTCCGATCCAGTCACGCGCGAACTTTATGGTGGTGCGCTCAGCGATAGAACCAAAGAGAGTTTTTGCTGAACTACTCAACAGGAACATTTTGATCCGCGACGTCAGCGGCTATCCGATGTTGAAGGATTATTTTCGAGTTAGTGTTGGGAAGCCTGAAGAGAATGATCTATTGGTCGCAGGGCTGCGAGAGATTTTTCAATGAAACGATTCGAATCAGTTGACACAACCAGCCCGCTATCGCGGGCTGATTGCGCGATTCGACCCTGGATGTGCTTGAGTTGGACCAATTTGCAAAGGTGATCATGAGTAAAAAGCTGACTATGCCACATCGCATTGCTGAAGTTCACCGAAAGACGAAAGAGACGGACGTGCGTGTCGTGCTGAACCTCGACGGCAGCGGACAGTCGCAAATCGAGACTGGATTGCCGTTCCTCGACCACATGCTGGATCTGTTTGCGCGTCACGGCCTGTTTGATCTCGAAGTCGCGTGTAAAGGCGATCTCGAGATCGATGATCATCATTCAGTAGAAGACATCGCGATTACGCTCGGGCAGGCTTTGACGCAAGCACTGGCCGATAAAGCCGGCATCGCTCGTTACGGCGAAGCCGTAGTGCCGATGGATGAAGCGCTCTGCCGCGCGGTAATTGATTTATCAGGTCGCTTCTATCTGGTCTACGAAGTGCAGACGCGGCGTCAGAAAATCGGAAATTTTTCCGTCGAGCTGGCAGAACACTTCTGGCGCTCACTGGCTGAAACGGCCCACTTCAATCTACATATTGACTGCCTACGTGGGCGAAATACCCATCACATTCTCGAAGGTACTTTTAAGGCGACCACGCGCGCGCTGCGGCAAGCGGTCAATCGCGATCCGCGCATAACTGGTGTTTTGAGCACGAAGGGGACGTTGTAATCATCACAATCAGCGGAGCTGAAGTGGCAGGTGTGGCAATCATCGACTACGGAGTGGGAAATCTGCGTTCGGTGGAGAAGGCTTTTGCCGCGATGGGCTGCGATGCTGTTGTTACTTCGGACCGGACGAAGTTGCGCAATGCCAGCCGGCTCGTGTTGCCGGGAGTGGGTGCGTTTGCAGCATGCATGAGAGAACTTGGCTCGCGCGGATTTGATGAGCTTGTTCGCGAGCGCGCGAACGAGGGAACACCACTGCTCGGGGTATGCGTCGGGATGCAAATGTTGTTTGAAGAGTCGGACGAGTTTGGAAAGACTTCTGGGCTGGGATTGCTGCGCGGAAAGGTACGACGCTTCGGCGGCGAACTCGTAGTGCCGCAGGTTGGCTGGAACCAGGTACGGCAGCGCCGCACTCATTCACTACTGAACGGCATTGCGGACCAGGCTTTCTTTTACTTCGTCCATTCTTATTTTTGCGAAGCGGATGATTCTTCGGTTGTCCTCGGCGAGAC
The DNA here is from genome assembly GCA_036560225.1 of Pyrinomonadaceae bacterium. GTDB lineage: Bacteria > Acidobacteriota > Blastocatellia > Pyrinomonadales > Pyrinomonadaceae > PSRF01. The sequence continues at coordinate 46,746 of DATBRN010000063.1, forward strand.
TGAGTACGGCCAGATCTATCCGTCGATAGTTGCCCGGGAAAACATCTCCGGTGTGCAGTTTCATCCGGAGAAGAGTCAGTCGGCGGGACTACGGCTGCTCGCTAACTTTGCGGGAGGAGCAACTTGACCAAGGAGAGAAGAGAAGATTTTCCATTTGTCATTTGACATTTTTCAATTGGCATCGCTTCGAAGGCGGTTCGAAACCAATGACAGATGAAAAATGTCAAATGAGAAATGAAAAATGAACTTGACTGGCTTCTGTGGTTAACCACTCAATGTTGGCGAAACGAATAATTCCGTGTCTCGACGTCGATCGCGGCCGCGTGGTGAAGGGAATACGCTTCGTTTCGCTGGTTGACGCCGGTGACGCGGTCGAACAAGCGCACAGCTACGACGCGGAGGGCGCGGACGAGTTGACCTTTCTCGACATCACTGCGTCGTCCGATAAGCGGTCCATCATCATCGACCTGGTGCGCCGAGTCGCGGATGAGGTCTTTATACCTTTGACTGTTGGAGGAGGTCTCGGTTCCAGCGAAGACATAAAGGCAGTATTGCGCGCCGGCGCCGATAAAGTTTCGCTGAATACTGCAGCAGTTGAACGACCGGATCTAATAAGTGAAGTCGCCGAGATTTTTGGCAGCCAATGCATCGTCGTTGCCATTGACGCGCGCCGCCGAAGCGCAGTCGATTCCTCAAACGGCTGGGAAGTTTTCACTCATGGGGGACGTAAAAACGTGGGTTGGGATGCACTCGAGTGGGCAATACGCGCTGAGCGACTCGGAGCCGGCGAGATATTGCTGACGAGCATGGACAAGGACGGTACTCGTGATGGATACGACCTGGACTTGACGCGCACCATCAGTTCAGCAGTGCGCATACCAGTCATTGCTTCGGGTGGCGCCGGCTCTCTGGAACATTTTTACCAAGCGCTTACGGAAGGCGGCGCGAGCGCCGTGCTCGCTGCATCTCTGTTTCACTTTGGACAATACAAGATCGCGGAAGTCAAAGATTATTTGCGCTCGCGAGGTGTGGTGGTGAGATGAAGATTGCAATTGAAGACATAGATTTCGACCCAACAGGTCTCATTCCAGCTGTCGTACAGGATGCCGGGACGCGGCAAGTGCTGACGCTGGCTTATATGAATGCCGAGAGTCTCCGAAAGACACTTGAGACTGGTGAGACATGGTTCTGGTCGCGTTCGCGGTCTACTTTGTGGCACAAGGGTGAAACCTCCGGCAATACGCAACGAGTGGTAGACGTGCAGTTGGATTGTGATGGCGACGCGCTTACTGTGCTGGTGGTTCCTAATGGTCCAGCCTGCCACACGGGTGCTGAATCTTGTTTCCACAACGAGATCGAGGGCGCTGGTCCCTTTGAACCCAGATCAGCAACAGGTCCGATTAGTTTGGCCGAGGTACTCGAGAATCTTCAGTCGTTGGTTGAATCGAGAAAGCGGGAGCGACCAGAGGGTTCTTATACAACCTATCTTTTCGATCAAGGACTGGACAAGATTCTCAAAAAGGTTGGCGAGGAGTCGGCAGAAACGATCATCGCCGCTAAGAATGATGATCAAAACGCGTTGGTGAAAGAGAGTTCAGATTTGCTTTATCACCTCATCGTTCTTCTGGTTGAGCGAGGAGTGTCGTTGGACGAATTGCGCGACGAACTTGTCATCAGGGGTAAGCAATGAAAAGCACGTAAGTAGAGTTTGCACAAAGAGTTGAAATTGATGCTCGTAGAAGAGTTTTAACGGTCGACACTGAGTCTCAGCCTGCTCCGCAGGCTGGGGTGGATTGGTCGAGGCGTTTGCAAAGTATCCAAGCAACGTTTGCTGGGGTTGAATACAGATCTATCGATGACTGATACAAACGAACTCAAAGAGCTATTGAACTTCGCGGTCGACATAGCACGCGAGGCAGGCGAAATTACACTTCGGTATTACCAGGGATCGTTCGTAGCAGAACGCAAAGCCGATAACTCATTTGTGACGATCGCGGATCGCGAAGCCGAGGCTTACCTGCGTACGCGTATAGGAGAAGCTTTCCCAAATGACTCCGTCCTCGGCGAAGAAGCAGGGGAAAGTGCGGGCTCTTCAAATCGTCGTTGGATACTTGATCCGATAGACGGCACTTATTCATTTGTCCATAACGTGCCGCTGTATGCTGTGCTCATCGGATTGGAGATCGACGATCAACCGTCGCTGGGGGTAGTCAACCTTCCGGCGTTAAGTGAACTTGTCTGCGCGGCACGAGGATTAGGGTGCTTCTGGAATGGAGACGCCGCCCGCGTTTCCACGACTGCTGACCTCGATAAAGCGCTTCTCTTATCAACTGACTTTGGAGTTTGTGAGCAGTATGGGTTTGGCCCAGCCGCTGCCTCTTTGCAGCGACGGGTTCATTCGCGGCGAACCTGGGGAGATGCTTACGGACATGTGCTGGTCGCGACTGGACGTGCAGACATCATGCTCGATCCGGTCATGAACGTTTGGGATTGTGCTGCTTTGCTACCAATTCTGGAGGAGTCCGGCGGCACCTTTACTGATTGGCGTGGAAGACGAACGATTCATGGAGGCAATGCGATTTCCACAAATGGCGTGCTGTTTGATCGAGTCATGAAGATAGTGAATGAAAGGATGAAGGATGAAGGATGAAGGATGAAGGATGAAGGATGAAAGATGAAAGCAGGAACAAGCAGAAAAGCATTTTCCATATCACATTTGTCATATCTCATTTGCCATCTCGAACAGAGCGATTCTGGCAAATGCAGAATGCCGAATGCAAAGTGCCAATGAAAAATGACAAATGAAAAATGTGATATGGAAAATGCTTTTCTGCCTGTTCCTGCCTTTCTCCTTCATCCTAAATCCTTCATCCTTTAGAAGAAGATGTCGCTCCTAATAATCCCTGCCATTGATTTGCGAGAAGGTCGCTGCGTGCGGCTGACACAGGGCCGTAAAGACGACACCAAGGTCTACGACGGTGACCCGATCGAAATTGCCAAAGGCTACGAGGCCAGTGGCGCACAGATGATTCATGTTGTCGATCTGGATGGCGCGTTCTCCAGTCCTAATTCTCGAAATCGCCAGGTGCTTCGCATGATCATTTCCGAGATAACAATTCCGGTGCAGTTTGGGGGCGGTCTGCGCAGTCTCGAAGATGTAACGCAAGTAATTGAGTTGGGGGTGGCAAGAGCAGTCATCGGCACGCTTGCCGTCGAAGCGCCTGAACGCCTTGATCAGGTGCTGAGGTTGCTTGGCACGGATCGTATTGCTGTGGGCATTGATGCTCGAAACGGACAGGTCTTAACGCGAGGGTGGGAAACGGACAGTGGTTTGTCGGCGCTGGAGTTAGCCAAAAGAGTTGCCTCGGTAGGTGTCGAGCGAATCGTTTACACCGACGTGACACGAGATGGCACGCTTACTGGCGTCAACATCGAACAGACGTGTGCCATTGCAAGTGAATCTGGTTTAAAGGTCACGGCTTCAGGCGGTGTCTCTTCATTGACGGACATTGAGCGGCTGTTGAAAGCGAAAGCGACTGTGAACGCTCGCGCCAATTCAAATGCCGGCGCTTGCCGCATTGACAGTCTGATCATTGGAAAAGCTCTTTACGAGGGGCGTTTCACACTTCAGCAGGCGCTCCTAACGGCTAACGCGCGTGCGACGTAACTTCGTCAGCTTGGCGATGCACACAGTGTCCGCCACCGCTGGATCGATTGACCTGACAAGCTTTCAAAATACTTCGGGATCTGAGGACTGAAGCAATTGCGCGAAAGAGAACCACTCTGGCAAGTCAACGATCAGGCAGCAAGGCTGGCTGAGCTGGTAAGCCATGCGGCCGATTTGAAAGAAGCGCCGCTGCGTCGCGACGTCCGCTCGCTCGGCCGGCTGCTGGGTGAAGTGCTGAAGGAACAAGTCGGAAACGAACTCTTCACGGCGGTTGAGGAGCTGAGAGTGTTGTTGATCGAACACCGCGAGTTACGCGCGCGCCGTGGAGTTTCAGACGAAGAGGTAGCCAAAGAACAGCAGTTGATGAACCGTGCGCAGAAGATTGTCAACAGGCTCAACCTTGTTGAAGCACATCGGATGACAAAAGCCTTCGCTATCTATTTCGAATTGACGAACCTTGCTGAGACAAATCATCGCAAACGCCGCCGTCGCGCCGCTCAGGTTTCACCGGAGCGACAGGCCCAGCCGGGCTCATTCCTCGGTACTTTACGGCGAATGCGAGCAGCGGGCATCACGGAAGAGCAGGTTTTGCAGTGGTTGCGACAAGTGGAAATCACTCTTGTTTTCACGGCCCATCCCACCGAGGTTGCAAGGCGGACGGTGCTCTTCAAGCGACAACGCATTGCCGAGGAACTGGAACAACTGGATCGACTGCCGCTTACTGAACGAGAGGCGGAGAAACACGAGCAGGCAATCACCGCGGAGATTACTGCACTTTGGCAGACTGACGAGGTGCGGCGTCGACGTCCGACTGTTCGCGACGAAATCAAGATGGGCCTCGACTACTACCCGAGCGTTTTGTTTGAAACGCTGCCAGACGTTTATGAAGAACTGGCCGATGATTTTCGCGAAGCCTACGGCGGTGAGTTATGGGGTCACGAGTTACCTGGCCTCCTTCGTTTTGGTTCCTGGATAGGTGGAGATCGCGATGGTAATCCGTACGTCACGCCGGAGTGTACGCGTGATGCGTTGCACATTGCCCGCGAGACGATCCTCGACTACTACATTGAGAGGATCGACGATTTGATCTGGCATTTGAGTCCCTCGACGTTTCAAGTGGAGACTTCTGAAGAACTTCAACAATCGCTGAACGAATATGCCAAAAGCATCTTTCCCGGTCTCAACCTCAAAAGACATTCACCTCAGGAGATCTATCGCCGATATCTCGACTATGTTCTCGCGCGGTTACACAGTGTGCGATCTGAAGCGGAAAACGGAAATGGCTACCCGGATGCCGATGGCCTTGCCGCGGACTTGCGTCTTGTACGCGAGAGTCTCGCTTCGAATGGCGGTGAGCGTTTAGCTCATTCGCTTGTCGATCCACTTCTGCGTCAGGTGGAGACGTTTGGCTTCCATCTACATACGCTTGATATCCGCCAGCACTCACGTGTGCACACTCGCGCGCGTGAAGAGATTTCTCGCATTGCTGCTCTGCAGGAAAACCCTGCAGGTCCAACACTTAGTCTGCCGGAACCACCTTCCAACGAGACCGCAAACCTGCTTGACTCACTTCGTATGGTGAGGGAGCTAAAGCGGACCTACCCGCCGCGCGCGATTCGGAGTTATGTGATCAGCGAGACGCGGTCTGCGGCTGATGTTCTGTCATTGATTTGGCTTGCCGAGTTAAGTGGTGTGCGCGTAGCAGCATCGGACGATGGGGCCGACCCCGGTTTAATGCCGGTACCTCTGTTCGAATCAATCGAGGACTTACGGAACTGCCCATCAATTTGTCGCAATCTCTGGATGCATCACGACTATGCTCCGCTGCTCGACTCCTGGGGAAGGCAACAAGAGGTGATGCTTGGCTATTCAGATTCAAATAAGGACGGCGGAATGCTGACCAGCACCTGGGAGATTTTCAAGGCCCATCGCGCCTTGCAACTGGTTGCGCGGGATTGCGACGTGAAGTTGACCCTTTTTCACGGACGAGGCGGGACGGTCGGACGAGGTGGTGGTCCGACGCATCAGGCGATCGTTGCGCAACCGGCGGCCGCATTTAGCGGCAGACTCAAGATTACCGAGCAAGGCGAGGTCATGAACTGGAAGTATTCAGATGCTGTTTTGGCCGAGCGTAATCTCGAATTGATGATCGCTGCGAGCCTGGAGGTCCTATCACGTTCGACCGAATCCTCTCATGTCATGGAAGAGGAATGGGAGGCGACAATGGAAGCACTCTCCCACGATGCATTTGCCTGGTATCGGGAGATGATCGCTGACAATCCAGAAGTACTGACATATTTTGAGGAAGCAACACCGGTCAGGGAGTTGGAACATGCCAGGATAGGCTCCCGTCCGGCGCGGCGCGACGAGGGACGCAAACTTAGCGACCTGCGTGCAATCCCGTGGGTATTCGGCTGGATGCAAAGTCGCCACGTGCTGCCTGCGTGGTTTGGGGTTGGCTTTGCATTGGATCGGTTCGCGGGCCGCGGAGCTGAGCAAGAACACTCTCTGCAAACGATGATCAGGCAGTTCCCGCTCTTCATGGATCTGATCAGCAACGTTGAGATGGGACTCGCAAAGGCCGATCTATCGATTGCTCGTTTGTATGCGAGTCTCGTGGCTGATGAATCGTTGCGCAAACGGGTGTTCGAGATGATTGTCGAGGAGTTCGAAAGAACAAAGCGTGTGCTGTTGCGGCTCACAGGGCAAACGAACTTGCTGGAGAACAATCCCGTATTGGCACGCTCAATCCGATTGCGCAATCCTTACGTGGATCCATTGAGCCTGATTCAGGTGGCGTTACTTCGGCGCAAGCGAAATGGGGAAGAACACGAGAATCTTGATTATGCGTTGGCCGCGACGATCAACGGCATCGCTGCTGGTTTACGGAACACCGGATGAGAAAGGCTTCGTAGCTGAGAAAAGGAAATCAGGGAAACTTCGTGGTTAGGAATGACGACGGCGACAGGCGGGTCCCCGGCGCGGAGCCGCGCTAGGGTGCTCACGTCGCCGATTACCAAAGCGGTGACTGGTCACCGCACTCCAAAATCGGACCTTTGATCTTCGAGTTACTGCCAGCCACAGTTACTGCGAGAACCACTGGATCGAGCGATCTCTTTAAACCGTTCTTCATAAGGCCTGGCATATAAGTCAATGCTGTACTTGATTCTGCTGAAGACCGCACAGCGCAAGCTGTTGTCAGCAAAACGATCGCGCAAGTAACGCATTGCGTTAGTCTCGCCCCAGTATTCGCGATCCTCCCAGACTTCAACCGGCGTACCGCCAATCTGTTTCGCCAACTCAACCAGCCGAGGGTCAGCCGGGTCGCGACCGTTGCTCAGGAAGATCTTATTGTAGACGGGAATTAGTTGGCTTTGACGTTGGTAAAGTACCGCGTCTACTCGGGCCGTGCGCAAGACGTGACCAAACTCATGGGCAATCTTGGCCGCGGCGAGCACATTGTGATCAACTCTGTAGATGACCTCTGGAAGTCTGAGTGAGCTCATCACCGGGAAATAGACCGGGTTAGGGTATCCTTCGTCGATCTGCGAACCCAGTGTGATTGTCGCCGCGATAAGCTCTCCGGAGGAGTTCCACTTATACTTGCCGGTGGTGCCGCCTTTGGAGTTGCTGTCGGAAACCTCGATGGTCAGCGTGAAATTGGAGTTATGAGAGTAGGATTCCCATTCCGTCTGGCCAGCTTCGGTGGCGAGAAATTCTTTTTTCCATCTCTCATAGCGAGCCCTGTAGTTCCCGGGCACGATCTCTTTGATACCGCCGCCTTGATCGGCGCGCGATTCATCCAAAAGAACTTCGCCTTCGTTACCGCCATGATACGCAGTAATGAGAGCTAAGCTGGATGATTCCCTTAGAGAGTTTTGCCGGGAGGACAGGACCTCAGCCTGCACGCCAGGGTTCGTCAGTTTGAAAGGGCAGAGAAGCACCGCAAGAACAAACAGCACTGCCGCAATGAACAGTCTCATGATCTCTCTCCTTATTCGATCTCAGACTGGGGCTCTATGTGCGTGAAGGAATCCCGCACTTCTAAACCATCTTTAGTCACAAGTCAATAAATATTGAAGCTTCTCACACGCGCTAGCTTTACAACTTGATTCCATGAAGAATACCCTATCTTCTGATCAACTGATGACACGTGGGCCTCTTGTTTAAGGCGCTTATAGCAATGAAACGTCCTGTGATTGTTGCAGTCAGTGGTTTTAGCTCCGAGGTGGGAAAGACCACCCTCATGTGCGAGCTACTCCAGGTTTTCCCCGGTTGGGAGGCCATCAAGGTGACGCGAGGGCACTATCGCTCCTGCGGACGAGATCCCCACACCTGCTGTGTTAGTGATCTATTAGGTGATGAACCGGTGATTCGTTCCGGTCGCCAACAGAATTACGCAGTTGCCAAAGACACAGGTCGCTATTGGGATGCCGGTGCCGCAAATGTTCATTGGGTGATCGTGACTGATGAGCAGGTTGAGCGGGGAATCAAGGAAGCCGTTGATCGCGTTACTGCGCCGGGCGTGTTCATCGAAGGCAATAGCATTCTCGATTTCATTCAGGCTGATCTTGTGTTGGTTGTTTCCAGGGCAAGCGGCGGAAAGATCAAAGGCTCCGCGCGTCGGGCGCTTTCGCATTGTTCGGCAATTTACCTGTCGACCATTACAGAGGAAGGGATCGATGCGAGAACCACATTTGCTCTTTGGCGGCAAACGTCTGGCATTGACAAACTCATCGGTGGCCTTCCCATCTACACACGAGAGGATTTGCCGAAGCTGATCGCGTTAGTGCAACAAACAGCCTGCAATGCCCATCCTGTAACACGCGTGCCGGTTTCGACCCCACACGATAGTATTCTTCCGAGCTGAACTTGGTTGCAGGTGTAGCGAAGCGGCTTCCACGTCTTGCGACAATTATCGTTGCGTTCAGATTAGAAGCAACAGGAGAAGATTTCGAGCGAGCCTTAAATTCGCCTACTATGGAAACATCACTAACAACGGTTGGGGCCTTTGCTTTGCTCGGCCTAGGACTGGTGTTTGGTCTCAGGCACGCCACCGAAGTCGATCATGTCGTAGCTGTCTCAGCGATCGTAAGCGAACACCGTGATATCGTGCGTTCAGCACTTGTTGGTGGCTTGTGGGGCCTGGGACACACAGCGTCACTCGTCATTGTCGGCGTGCTTGTCTTCGTTTTTCGCGTCACGATTCCGCAGCCGGTAGTAAACTGGCTGGAGTTTACCGTTGCCTTGATGATCATCGGACTCGGCGTGCTGGCCGTGACTCGAGTGTTGCGGAGACGTTCTGATGTTCACCTGCACCGGCACGATCACGACGGCCACGCGCACGTGCATATTCATTTCCATGAACGGGAGACTGAACACGATGTCGCCTCGGCTTCACACCAGGCCTCCCATTCAGAACATTCACACACGATTTCACGAGTGGGTTTCAAACCAATCCTTGTGGGCGCGATGCATGGTCTGGCGGGATCGGCTGCCTTGACTCTGCTTGTGTTGACCCAGATTAAATCTGTATGGTTTGGATTGCTTTACCTGGCGCTGTTCGGTGTCGGATCCACTCTTGGCATGTTGTTAATGTCCGGATTGATTGGACTGCCTTTTGCGCTCAGCGGGCGCCGGCTGAGCGGAATCAACTACGGACTGCAGACTGCAGCCGGCGGTCTCAGCATTGCTTTCGGATTTTGGTACGCCTATGAGACTGCTGTAACAAACGGCCTGTTTCGTGTGCTGTAAAGCAAACTGTTAGTTTGCGACGCAGCGTAAAAGACCAACGTTAGTGGATAAACTCAACGAGGTCCGTTGCGCGACGTCGCAAACTAACAGTTTGCTTTACCACGCACGCAAACTAACAGTTTGCTTTACCACTATTGCCCGATCGGAGGATCGTTGACAGACGCGGGTTGGGTATCGTTAACGTGTATCGTGTTGGAGTCTGAATCGACGTAGTAGTGATTCTTGCCCGTGGCGCGGACGCCTTCAGTGACCTGGGGATCGGCATTGACTGAGTAACCAGGAGGTGAGGATGTCGACTTGGGAATAACCCGCATCTGGAAAACATAGCCTTCGACCACCGGCGTGGTCCCGGCGAAACGACTATCAAGCATGTTTTCCTTCAACATTTCATCGAATGTTCCAAACGTAGATCGTTGGTGAGCGTTGTAGTAGAGCATCTGTTGTTCGGCTATCGTTCTCAGGGTCTTAATTGCAGCGGCCTCGTTGGCCGACTTTACTGCGGCCTTCCAACCAGTCACACCGACAGCTATCAGAATTCCGATAATCGCAATAACGATCATCAACTCAATTAATGAAAAACCGCGCTCTGCTGTGTGATGTCGTTTGTTGAGTAACATAAAGTCTCCTTCGCCCTTATTACACGTTTGAAGCAACTTCGGGTTCCCCTTATCGCGTCGAAGGACGGACTCCTCAGGTGTAATTAGGCTGAACCAAGTCTACTACAGCCGACTCTGGAACGCATGTCACCACATTAGCCGGCAGTTGGAGTGCGGGGACCTGTCACAGCTTTGGTATCGGCGACTTGGCGCCGCACTCTTGAGTAGCTCAAGCCAACGATTGTTGCGACAGGTTGCGAAGACCAAAGTGGTGACAGGTCACCGCACTCCAAAGGAAGGACTTCTTTAGGCCAGGCTGAAGTTGAGAGGTGCGGGAGCCCGTTTTAACATGTAGAATGATGGAGATTTGGTCTGGATGGAGAAGTAGTTGATGAGACGTCTCGAACCGGTAAAAGGGGAGTCAACGCTGGTGATCGCTGACGCGGTCGAAAGGATCGAGCGTCTGGAGCGGGCCATCGAGACGGTAATAAAAGGGAAAAGGGAAGCGGTCCGTCTTGGCATTGTCACGCTCATCGCCGGAGGACACTTGCTCATTGAAGATGTGCCTGGAGTTGGCAAAACTACGTTGGCGCATGCCCTCGCCCGCGCGCTTCATTGCACCTTTCAACGTATTCAGTTCACCTCTGATCTCCTGCCCTCTGATGTTATCGGCCTATCTATCTACAACCAGCATTCGGGCGTTTTTGAGTGGAAACCTGGCCCTATCTTCGCGAATGTGGTGTTGGCTGATGAGATCAACCGTACCACGCCAAAGACGCAGTCTGCGTTGTTGGAGGCGATGGCTGAACGGCATGTGACCGCGGAAGGCGTCACTCATCCGCTTCCGGCGCCGTTTATCGTGATGGCCACGCAGAATCCAATTGAACATCACGGCACCTACCCGCTTCCTGAATCGCAGCTCGATCGTTTTATGTTGCGACTACGAATTGGCTATCCGTCAGCCGATGACGAAAACCAGATTCTCCGCGATCGGGAATACAGGGATCCACTAAATGATCTACGTCCCGTCATGTCAGCTAGCGAAATCGTCGAGCTACAACAGAGCGTCGCCGATGTCTCCGTAGATGACGCGCTGGTCGAATACCTGATGCGCATCGTCGCGGCCACGCGTGATTCGGAGATGTTGGACTTGGGAGTCAGCCCGCGTGGAACGTTGTCGCTGTTCCGCGCGGCGCAGGCCCTGGCTCTGACTGAGGAACGTTCTTATTGCATTCCCGACGATATAAAGCGTCTCGTCCTGCCAGTTTTTGCCCACCGAATACTCGTCAGCACGCGCTTCGCTTCGTCGATGCGCCGCAGCGAAGAGGCGGAAGCCGTTCTAACCGAGATCATGAAAACCGTAAGCGTACCACTTTAGGAAGGATGAAGGATGAAGGCGGAAGGATGAAGGATGAAGGATGAAGACTGAAGGCTGATATGAAAGACGAAGACGCAAGGAAAGAAGCAACAGACGGTCGTGATGGCCGTCTTTTTTCATCCTTCCGCCTTCATCCTTCATCCTTACGCAAGTGGCGCAACGCCATACTCGGGACACTCCTGGTAGCCGCTGGCCTCGCCGCAGCTATAATTACAGTCCTGGCACGCCATACAAATAACTATGCGCTTGCCGCCGTGGCCGCGGTCCTCTCGCTGGTCAGCGCGGCGTTGATGCTGATCTTCATCGTGCCACCGCTGGCGCGTTCCGCGCGTCTCGAAGTCAGGCGCATTGATTTTCCAATTGAGATAACCACAGGGGGCGGCATCTTCCTGACTATTCTGGTAGTGGTTGGTTTTGCCGCCTGGAATACCGGCAACAATCTCCTCTTCATGATCTTCTCGTTGCTTTTTTCTACCCTATTTGTAGGCGGTGTTGCCGCTCGCGCTTCGTTGCGCGACCTGATCGTCTCCGCGCGTTTCCCTGACCACATCTTCGCGGGCGATGCAGCACCCGTGATCGTTACGTTGCGAAACGCGAAACGCTTGTTGCCGTCATTCTCAATTCTTGTCGAAGCACGCGGGCCAGAAGACTCAATCAGCAAATCCAAATCGAGACGCCGCCGCCAGCGTTACGTCAAACGCGCGCTGGCTTATTTTACTTATGTGCCACATCGCGCTGCCGCGGAACAGCGAGTTGAGCAATTGTTTAGCAGTCGGGGTCACGTGCTCATCAATGGGTTCGAACTGTCGACACGTTTCCCGTTTGGCTTCTTTCGCTTTCGCCGGCGGCTGGGCGCGCGCAATGTGGACATCATCGTTTATCCCAAGCCCGAACCCATTGGTGACGAACTGCACTTGCTTCCTACATATGCGGGACGCATTGCTTCGATGAAGCGCGGCATGGGTCATGACCTCTTTTCTCTTCGTGACTATCAACCACAGGATGATCTGCGTCACATCGACTGGAAAGCTACTGCGCGTTCTCGAAACCTGACGGTGCGTGAATATACTGCCGAAGATGAGCGCCGCATCACGATCGTACTCGACACACGAGACCTGTCTGGTTCAAAAGAGAGCTTTAAACCGAGGTTTGAGAATGGCGTCGTACAAGCTGCTTCACTCTTGAAGCATTTTGTCGATGAACACGCCGAGGTACGGTTAAAGCTCGGAGACGACCTGGGCCGGTATGGTGGTGGTCTAAAACATCTCTACGCATGTCTGCGCCGGCTGGCGTTGATAAACCCCGCAAGCGAAAACGGGGACGTTGAAATTTCGACGTCCGTTAGCGATCCCGCAAGCACGAAAGACGACAATACGTTTGACGGGGACTACGCAATCGTACTGACCACCGCGCCGCCGGGCTCAATTCCAGCCAGGATCTGGCGCGCTTCACATGTAATTCATTTCTAGTGGTCGTGATTTAACCGGCTCCGAACCGTTTAGCCCGCGGACTTATCCGCCCCGCCTCGGACCGTTTAGCCCGCGGACTTGTCCGCCACGCTTCGGACCGTTTGCCCGCGGACTTGTCCGCCTCTCCTCGGACCGTTTAGCCCGCGGACTTGTCCGCCTCTCCTCGGACCGTTTAGCCTGCGGACTTGTCCGCCCCGCCTCGGACCGTTTAGCCCGCGGACTTGTCCGCCCCGCCTCGGACCGTTTAGCCTGCGGACTTGTCCGCCCCGCCTCGGACCGTTTAGCCTGCGGACTTGTCCGCCCCGCCTCGGACCGTTTAGCCTGCGGACTTGTC
>DATBRN010000064.1:0-3927 GCA_036560225.1 Pyrinomonadaceae bacterium
CGCCCGCTTGGCTCAGTGGTAGAGCACTCGCTTCACACGCGAGGGGTCAGTAGTTCGAATCTACTAGCGGGCACCAATATTTCAATACCTTACGGGCGATCGATGATCGCCCGTTTTGCTTTGCACACACTTTCGCAAACACATTGAAGTCAAAAACGATCACGATTTTTATGAATTCCTCGCGGGCGGTAAATAACGTGCTCGCGACAGCTTCCGAAAAGTTGCGACCGAGTATCGTGAAACGTTACGAGTGGCAAACAAAAACGCAATGTTGAAAGGCTTCGAAGAGGGCACCGTGCGCAAGAAGGACATTGGCGGCACTGCGAAAACGGCGGAGTCTGCCGACGCGATTATTGCGAGCATGGATCTCGTCTGATGCTGGCCCGCAGCTTTAATTCCGAGAATTCTTGACTAATATACGAACTAGGTATATTTCTCCACCGTCAACGCATACGGCTGGCTCTGCTTGAACTCGAGCTTCTCACGGCAATCCTGCCGGCTAGCTGGTTTTTTTCTCAATTACTTCACGGATAACTCTCGTGGGCCAATTCACTCTGACGTTTTTATTATCCAACCCAGCATTTTATTCCGGCTGAACTTTCTCAAGGTGACGCTCCAAACGATTACCGCGATCCAAGGGATTCTCTCCGACGGGCAAAGATGAGCTTAAGGCTCCTCTTGGACCATCAGCTAGGTTGTCACTCATGACATTTATCACGCCTGCTAGCAGGTTAGGGTTCATGTCACTCACAAAGGAGAACTCTATGAAGCGGAGATTCAATAACCGAATAGTAATGAATAAAACACACGCTCGAGGCAAATCGCGGCGTTTTGCTTTCCTCTTTATGGTATGCGGCCTGGCTGTTGCTGCCGCCTCGTTAGCAGTGCAGATCAGCCACTCGCAAACTGCTCAGGGCGAAATCGAAGGTCGGCCCTCACCAACCTTCCGGCGTATTTGCCTGGGAGGCGGCAACGCGGGTCATAACTGTAAACAGAATTCAGAGTGTCCCGGGTCAACTTGCCGTGATCGCAATGTCTTTAACATTACGGTTGCTGTGCTCTATAACGCCCCCGCAGGGGACATCACGTCGATCAGGAACATGATCACCGCAATGTCCGCGGTGTTGCTCGATGTAACGGATGGGCAGGCGGAAATCGGAACAGCCACCATTCACAACAACGCGATGACCGGTAATCAAGCTGATTTAATTATTGAGCCGAGCACGAACGATACTTGGTGGTTTGCCAATACGGGACTATTTCGTGTCGGCGGGCAGATGCATGTATCAGTAAATTACATCACCGCCGCGAACGCGGGTGCGTTGTTGGCGCATGAGTTTTCGCATTTGGTGTTCGATCCACGCGACGAATACGAGAGTCGTCCGGTGGGTTGCACAAATCCTACCAGTCCCGCTGACTGTCCGGTCGCAGCCGGCCAGGAGACGTGTCTGATGGATGGCAATGGCACCGAATATTGCTGGGGTCAGGGCAACTCGGGGAATGTGAATGATGTCTCCGCAGGCAACCATGATCCAACAAACGTCACTGAACAATCTCGCTGTCGTAGCAATCGGTCCTGTTGGGATCAACTGGTATGGTCCTGGCCCACAACTTTTCTTAAACCCGCCGCGGCGCCGGACCCGGGCTCCAATGGCGAGGTAGCAGATCCTGTCAATTTCGTCATAACCAACAACAATGTTCGCGTAGTACTAGTGCTTGATGAGTCGGGCAGCATGAACCTGGAGTCACCTTCACGCATGGCACGACTCAAAGTTGCCGCCGGCGACTTTATTGCGACCGCGCAGAATGGAGCTGAACTCGGGCTGCGATCATTTGCTTCGGACGCCGAGCCGGCGAGCGGACGCGCCAATGTTGCCATCGCAGCGCTCGGCGCCAACCGCTCGGCGTGGACCAATGCCGTAAATGGTTTGACACCCAGCACCATGACCAACATCGGCGCCGGGCTGCAAAAAGCGAAAGACATGATTACAGCTGCGGGAGGTGTCACCGCCAACACCTATATCGTGTTAATGACTGATGGTCTGAACAATCAGCCGCCGCCGAATGCCACTGCCGCAGCCGACCTGCAAGCTAAGATCAACGACTTGCTGGCCGCGGGTATTCCCGTTTTCGTAACCTGCACTGGCGGCGATCTTGGCTTGCAGTCGCAGTGCGCCGAGATAGCCGCAGGAACCAACGGTTTCTCTTCAGATTCCGCTGATGCTTCGCGCTTGCCGCAGAACTTCGTTGATTTTCAGGAACGCATCACTGGACATCAGGGCGTGGTGTCATTCGACAACTCTTTCAGCAAGATCAAAGGGGCGCCTCCGCTCACTTTCTTCGTGGATGAAGGTTCGGAATCGGCCAGCTTCAGTCTGCTTTGGGAAAATGCAGGCGCACAGGCGCGTGCAACTTTGATCGACCCGGGAGGTACCAGCCATCAGACTAATCCCATTCCGCAAGGCGTGTACGCACGCATCGCCAATCCTTTACCCGGCGACTGGAAAATGGTCATTGACTCGGGCGGCGCAGACAGCCGTTTCACTGCCAAGGCGTACGTGCTAAATAAAATAAACGGCCTGACGGTCTCCACGCGCTGGCCTACGAGAAAACCTGGCGAAGAGATGTATGTGTTTGCCTTACCCGTCAGCAAAGGTGGGGCTATCACGCAACCCGGCTCGAAGCTAACTGCACGAGTGACGCGGCCGGATGGCAGCACAGATACGCTGGATCTATTTGATAACGGTCGTGACGGTCCGGAACACGGCGACGACATTCCCGGCGACGGTATCTTCACCGGAGTTTATAAGAATACCGGACTGAAGGGCGCCTACGGATTTCAGGTCAACGGCGCGTTCGAAAAATGGCACCTGGGCGCCGATGCCCACAAACGCGACGAGAAAGTTGAAAGCCCCAAGTTTCTCCGTGAGCTGCGCGTATCAGCAGCAGTCGGAGAGCCGGGCGATCATCCTACGAACCCAGAAGATACCCCACAGAATCCGCCGCGAGATTGGTGCAAGTACTGCTGCTGGCTGGCCATCTTCTTTTTCATCCTTTTCCTGATCGCTCTTTTCTTACTGTGGCGCTGCTGCTGGAGGAAGCGCGCCGGGAAGAACCCGACATCAGGCTGAGGTTACAACAGAGCACTGAAAGAGAAGCCCTCTCTTTCTCCATGACTAACTCACTTCCCTGGTAAACCCTGGGAAGTGAGTTGCGTTGGTATGTCAGTGTTTAGGTTAGGGGCCGTGGACATGAACCTTTCGTGCGCAAGGGCGCTCAGAATTCAGCGACTGATCCCGCCGCGCTCGAGAGTGTAAACTTCCGGCAAATACAATCCCAGCCAGGGATCACTCGCGGGCGTAAGAAACAGGTCGGCATAAACTCTCTTGTTCAGCGCACTCAATTCGGAGCGTTGATTATCGGCAATGAGCCAGACATAGAGTTTGGTGTGGAGCAGGTATTCGTTGCGCACCGTGTCGAGGGCGATGTTCGTTTTGCGATGCTCCTAACGATGATCGGTTGGCGCAACAGCCCATCTAATTACACCAACCCATCCTTGTCTGCTGCAGACGTCGTAAACTAGAAACTTAAAAAACAAAACTTTCGCATTGACTTTGCATTGTAAAGTCATTTACGATGTATGGAACTTTGAGAGACTTGGTTGCGACCCGCGGGCGGCCAGTCCAAACTCTCAAGCAGCGCAGCCCAAGAGGAGGCAGAGTTGAGCGCGATGGGATCGTTTGGAAGAGGCCTTCGACGCGTGAAGTTGATTCTTCCCGCGTTGACTGAAGCTACGAGTCCCTACTGGCGACCAATCAAGTACTCACTCTTTCCGCCTCTTGGTCTCGCAACTCTCGCCGCCTATCTCGATCCCAGCATCGAGATCTTCCTTCAAGACGAACACGTCGAGAAGCTCGACCTTAATGA
>DATBRN010000065.1:0-4273 GCA_036560225.1 Pyrinomonadaceae bacterium
TTATTCTTCGAGGCCAAGCAAAGAAGCTCTCAAATGGGCTGACAAAGAATTGAAACGCATGACGCTCGATGAAAAGATCGGGCAATTGATCTACGTTGGCGTCAATGCGACGTTCATGAACCAGGACAGCGAAGCTTTCAAAGCATTGCGGCACCAGGTTGAAGACAATCATGTGGGTGGCATCATTCTGTTTCGCGGGCCTGTTTATGAATCTGTTGTCCTTATGAACCGCATGCAGTCCCTGGCGCGTTACCCGTTGCTCATTTCTGCGGATCTCGAAGCTGGGGCGGGAATGCGTTTCGATGACACAGTGAATCTGCCTTGGAACATGGCCGTCGGCGCTACAGATAATCCAGACTACGCGCGACGTCAGGGCGCATTGACTGCGCGGGAGGCGCGCGCTCTTGGAGTGCAACAAATCTATGCGCCGGTAGCTGATGTTAACAACAACGCGGCTAACCCGGTCATTAATGTTCGCTCCTATGGAGAAGACCCTGTTGCGGTCGGCCGCTTTGTCGCCGCCTTCGTTGAAGGTGTGCAGAGCAATGGCGTAATTGCAACAGCGAAACACTTTCCCGGACACGGCGACACAGCTACTGATTCACATCGCGGTTTACCCGAGATCGATGTCAGTCGGGAACGGCTGAACGCGATTGAGTTGGTTCCTTTTCGTGCCGCCGTCCAGGCGGGCGTGGGTTCGGTTATGACAGGCCACATTGGCATGCCACAAGTCGATCCAACCGCGGTGGTACCCTTACCGCGCGACCTCAAGCTGAAGCCGATTGACACTGACGAAGGAGGCGAAGTTGTAGTGGAAAATGGAACGATGCCCACAACGCTTTCGCCGGTAATTAACGGCATCCTGCGACACGACCTGGGCTTCAAGGGATTAATCGTCACTGACGCACTGAGCATGAGCGGTTTGACGCTTTACTTTACGCAAGAAGAAGCTTCGGTGCGCGCGCTGGAAGCTGGAGCCGACCTTTTGCTGAAGCCGGCTGACCCAGACGCGGCTTTTCGTGGCGTGCGCGAGGCAGTGATGAAGGGGCGGATTAAGGAACAGCGCATCAATGAATCGGCAGGCAGGATTCTTGCCGCCAAATACGATCTTGGTTTGGTCAAGCAACGGTTTACACCACTCGATGCAATCGACCGCAGTGTTGCCGGAAGCGCAAGCCTTGAGCTGGCCCGCGAGATAGCTGAGCACGCAATCACGTTGGTGCGTAATGAGGATAATTTGGTCCCAATGAGGTCCATAAAACCAGAAGCACACATCTTTAACCTGGCCATCACCAACGGCGATGATCGTCTGTGGATCGCCAACGCGTTCGTCAGCGCGTTCGAGCGCTCGGGCTCCAAGATTGAGACACTGGTGCTTGACGAGCGTTCAAGCGACGCCGAAATTCAAAAAGTTCTTGAACAGGCGAAGCGCGCTGACATCGTCATTGCGTCGCTCTATGGCCGTGTGAGAACTGGTCAGGCGCGCAGCGTTGGTCTGCCGGAGCCTGGCGCAAAAGCCCTCTCAGCATTGATAACCAGCAAGGTGCCATTGATCGGCATCAGTTTTGGAAATCCTTATTTACTGCAGAGTTTTCCTGAAATGCGCACCTATGTTGTGGCCTATGGCGATATGCCCAGCTTGCAACAGGCCGCAGCTGCTGCGCTGTTAGGCGAGATCGATGTCACTGGCAAGTTGCCGATCTCTTTGCCAGGTCTTTATCCGCGCGGCACGGGAATTCAACTGAGGCGCCTTCAAACATCCCGTGAGATTGATTCCACACGCTTCTTTACTGGGACCGCGGGCGTCCCGCCCGCACTGAGCGCGCAGCGCGAACATCGCGTGGACTTGAGTGTTTTGCAAGATCCCTCGCACCTGACGGTGCTCGTAGCGGGCGAGACGCCCGCGGTCCCAGTGAGTTGAGGTGACAAAAAGCGACTGGATGTTTTATCTTGAACGCACTATTTCATGAAAAAAGCTGAAGAAAGACTTGACCGACTAGAGCGGATTGCCAAGTTGCTGGTGCGGGCTGGACTGCGCGCGCGCCGCGAGCTGCGCCAGCAGGATGACAAGATCACGATAATGATTGACGCGCAGATAAAGAATGAGGAACGATTTGCAAGGCTAGCTCAGGCACAAACTGAGTTAGCCGAGGCGCAAGCGCAAACCGACCGTCGGCTTGATGCCTTGATCGATATTGTTAAGGAAGGGCGCAACGGCAAATCGCGCTGAGCTCAAACTCGCATCACATTCGCTGGAAGCAACTGAAACCACGAAAGCCTTCATACAAGTTTCCAAAAGTTTTCTCTTGACCAACCTGCATTCGATTCTTCCTCGACTTAAGCTGATCAAATCCGCCAGACATTCTGTCGCTATCCTTCTGCTTGGCTTAGCGCTTCCCACCTCAACGCTGCCAGCTAAGCGCATCTCCTACTTAAAGAAAGCGAACCCTGCGAGCGTTGCCGTTTCGGAGAAACGACTCGCAGCCATCGATGATGCGGTTGATAGCGAAATCAAGCAGCGCCATTTGCCTGGAGCGGTGGTCCTGGTGGCGCGAAAAGGTTGGGTTGTTTGGCGCAAAGCCTATGGTGCGCGCACTGTTGAGCCGGCACGCGAAGCTATGACAACAGATACGATCTTTGACGTGGCAAGTCTCACCAAGGTTGTTGCCACTGCGACGAGCATCATGATTCTAGTGGAACGCGGCAAATTGAGGCTAAGTGACCCACTCTCAAACTACCTTCCCGAGATCAAAGGCGAGGGCAGGGAACGAGTCACGCTCGAACTGTTGCTGACGCATCGCGCTGGTTATGCACCTGATTTTGATTTGAAAGAGCGCTGGACTGGTTATGACGAAGCGATCAAGAGGCTGGCGCAGGAACCACTGCGTAATCCGCCTGGCGCCAAATTCGTCTACAGCGATATCAATTACATCGCGCTTGGTGAAGTTGTTCATCGCGTTAGCGGTCTTACGCTTGACCAGTTCGCTCGGCAAAACATCTTTGAGCCTTTGGGAATGCGCGACACGGGTTTTCGACCGAGTGCGAAGTTGCGGACTCGGATTGCCCCAACGGAAAAGCGAAGCGGGCAACTAAGCTATCTCGGCGATACGCCGCAGAATGGTCCTGAGCATACTGAAGACACTGATCGGTGGCTACGCGGCGAAGTTCACGATCCGACTGCGTATCGCATGGGAGGCGTGGCTGGTCATGCCGGACTGTTTTCCACCGCGGACGATCTCGCCATCTACTGCCAGATGATTTTGAACGGCGGGCAATATAATGGCGTTCGGATACTAGCTCCATTGACAGTTGCCGAGATGACGCGGCCGCGTTTGGTTTCAGAGACCGCAGCTACGCGCGGATTGGGATGGGACATTAACACGAGTTTTTCTACCAATCGTGGAGATCTCTTTCCGCTGGGTTCTTTTGGCCACACCGGATTCACCGGCACGTCACTTTGGATCGATCCGGCGAGCGATATGTTCGTCGTCTTCCTGAGCAATCGCGTGCACCCGGATGGTAAAGGTGACGTGAGTTCGCTGCGTGGACGCGTTGCTTCCATTGCTGCCGGTGCCGTGACCGATGTGGCGATGGTTGGTAAGGCGCATATTGAGCGGTCTCAATATTACGAACGAATGACTAGCGACCTGGCCCGCTTCACTGCTTCGCATGAACAAGCGCTTGCCATGGCGGCGGGCGTAAACGTGGCGGACGCGACAGTACTGACTGGAATCGACGTACTCGCGCGGGACGGTTTCAAACAATTGGCGGGAATGCGCATTGGCCTGGTGACGAATCAAACAGGTCGCGATCGCGCCGGGCGTTCGACCATCGATGTTCTCCGACAAGCGCCGAACGTAAAACTGGTAGCGTTGTTTTCCCCCGAGCATGGCATTCGTGGCGCCGCCGACGAAAATTTGCCGGACTCGAAAGATGAACAGACTGGTCTGCCGATTTATTCACTGTATGGAGAGACCCGCAGGCCCAAGGCCGAGCAGTTGAAGGATCTCGACGCGCTGGTTTTCGACATTCAGGACATCGGTACCCGCTTTTACACCTACATCTCCACCCTTGGTTACGTGATGGAGGAAGCAGCAAAAGCCGGACGACCGGTTTTTGTTCTCGATCGTCCAAATCCGATTGGAGGACTTGATGTCGAGGGGCCAGTCGCCGACGTCGACAAGCTCTCGTTCGTCGCCTATCACACAATTCCGGTGCGACATGGGATGACAATTGGGGAACTGGCGAAGCTCTTCAATCAGGACCGCAGAAT
>DATBRN010000066.1:0-4242 GCA_036560225.1 Pyrinomonadaceae bacterium
TGCAGCCAGCGGTGAACGACACGTGTTACCGCTGCAAACAAATAAGAAAACGCGACTCAAGTTATCAAAGCCGGTCTGACTGGTGGCTTCCTCGTTGTACTCACGAACGCTTTCCTCGAGGGTTGTGGGGAGGGTTATTAAGCTTGCTGGAGACGGCTTCTTAATGTCAGGTATAGCTTTGAGGCGCAGGCGATAAGCGTTAGTGAGGGCCAGCTTAAGCTTGCCAAAGTAGAGTCGAAAGTGGTGCAGCGGGGAAAGAAATCCCAGCGCGATAAATATTAGGCCGGCGCTTGCGAGTTGTGACCCGCTCGGTGGCGATTGATTAAAGAAAAAAGACAGCACATAAGTAGCTGTCAAGCCGGATAGTATGCTGGAGCCGCAGTGAACGGGTACGCAAAAGGTATTTTCGCGGCGATCAAGAAAAATGAATGTGGTGCATATACACAGAGCGGCGTAGAACAGACCGATCAGCAAAGCCAAGCCGGCTTCCTTGCTTCCGAGGAAGAGAGTGAAGCCAAGTCGAAACCCCATCATTGTGTTACCAGCGCCAATGGCGGCCATCGCCCCTAGCGCCAGCAACAACAGCGGCGAAGCAATCATTTGCTCCTCCACGAAGTAGCGCAATGTCGCCGTCCTGTCCTCCGACTTGGCCAACGCCGTCATGAACTGGAATTTGAGGAAGTAGGCAGTAAGGTAAGCAGCAACATCAATTATGGCAACTAACGTCAGTTTGTAATGACCTGCATCCTTAAGTATGACCAGAACGGCCATAAGACTTATCCACATCGCAACCCACGAGAACCAACGGACTCGCCGCCTGCGTATGGCGTCGACCACAGGTGCAATGATAAGGACGCCACCGCGCAGCAAAACCAACACCAGGAGAATGGAAATTCCACCAAAGGTGAAAGCCAGGGTTGTGGTGCCGATTATCGTCGCCATACAAATTCCGGAGAGGAACGTCAGCGCGCGAGGAAACGGAATGGAGATCCCAAAGAATTCGCGATGCCCTGCGAATTTCCACCACCTCATCAAGGTGATGAACCCAAGCATGCCCGCAACCGTTGCCATCACGGAGACTGGTAGCAGAACCGTCCCATCTACGGCGTGCATCGCCGGGAAGAGTCCATTGGACAAGCCTTTAGTCAAGCCGCTATAGGGCGTGTAGAAAAGGTAGTAACCCAGTCCAAATCCCCAAATTCCAAGACTGTATTTGCGTCTCCTATTAAAGACGTGAGGTCCTCCTTGAAATGACTTGGTTACGAAGCGCAGCGTGTTGTGAAGAAGCGAGCTCTTGTGATTGGACGACTCAAGGGGCACGCGTGGTACACGATGAGTGGGCTTCTGATTAGGCGTATGAAAAATGAAATACCCGAAGGCGTGAGACCAGAGTCTTGTGAAGCGGCGACTCGATGAGGCCATGACTGAGTCTCCAATCTCAAACCAGCGAGGGCAACAGATTGACAGTCCTGCCGCTTATGGTTTGTAGAAAGATGGATCGTGAGTTAGTCCGAGAACCGATTTTCCAATCATTGCCAGGATATGGTCATCATTATCGTGGCGGACATAAAAAGACAGATCCCGGTAAATTCGTTCCAAGGCGCTGGGCCGATTCAAACAGCGCGCGCCACAGGCTCTAATGCAATGCTTTACTGTGTCTTCTGCCAGGTGCTCGACGACATGTCGCGCACGGCTGCCCGCTATCTGTGCTTCCTGATAATTCCCGGTTTCCCATAAGTGGGCAACGTGCTTTAACCACAGGTGAGCGGTTTCCACATTAACTGACATCTGACCGATGTGATGCTGCACGTAGGGATCCTCGGTCTTGTTCTGAGTCGTCACATAATCCCGCGCATAATCGAATGCGGCTTCAGCAGCTCCCAGAAAGCTGGCGGCGTAGTGTGGTATGAAACAGGTCTGCCACCCCTCCTTAAGATATTGCCCGGGGTACCCTATGAGATCGCTGTCGGCAATAAAGGTGCGTCGAAAGTTGACCAGATAACTCACTGTCGCCCGCATGCCAATTGGATCCCACCAGGAGTCGTCTATCTCCACCGTTGGGTCGGAGAGATTACAGGCCATGAGAAGTTGGGAATCAACGGAAGCGGTACTGTGACGTGCACCGCCCGGTCCTTCCGTATTGACCAGAAGAATCGCCCACTGAGCTCCGCTTGCACTCGTCGAAAAGACCTTATTTCCTTCGATGACGTAGCCTCCCGGCACTTTCGTCACCGTAGTGCCAAAGCGAACTTTCTCTCCGGGAGCCCGAGCCTGGGGCTCTCCACTCCAGGCGACCCACTTATCGCCACGCCTTACAACACCCTGGAACCAGCGTTCCTGCTGCGCCTCAGTTGCCATGCCGTCGAGCAAAACCAGAGAGTTGACATGACCCTCCCAGCATCGCGCTAACGATAAATTAGCCTTGGCGATCTCCTTCGTCATCATCCAGAGCGTTAAGACATCACCTCGGTAGGGACCAAGTCCCAGCCCCCCATATTCTTTTGGGACGACCGGGGCCAACAGACCTGCGCGGAACAGGTCGTCAAAGTCCGCGCTCGGAAAAGTAGCAGTTTGATCATAGTGCGCAGCGCGTTTTGCAAAGTTTTCGCGCGCTAGATTGCCAACACGCTCAATGATGTCTTGCTGCTCAGTCTTGAGCTCGCTTCGCTGGTCGTAATTTGTGAGCTTGGTTGAAACCATATTGGGTCGCTATCCGATGCAGCGTTGAGTTAGTCGTCCTCGATACGGTAGAAGAACTCTCTTGTGTAGTAGTCGGATCGTCCGCTGTCGTCTTTGAATCTGTTGCAGCTGGCAATTACCAGAGTTCCGTGTTTAAGATTCGACTGCAAATAGGTCTCCATAAACCCGAAATCATAAGTAGCACTGAATGACATTGCGGTGAGCGAATTGATGCTATCGGCAAAAACGTTTGCCTCGACTTCGCCCCAGTCGCAAAGCTCTGGAGAGCAGTCGCCGTATGCATGAACTATTAGGAGACCATTCCTAATTGTCAGTACGACCTTGGCGATCTTATGACGTGCCGAATCGTTGGTGTTGGTCCAAATGCCGACGAACGGTGCTGGATCGACCAAACTCGGTCCTTGCTTTGCGGCCTCTGGATTTAAGTACTCGGCTGCTGAAGCAAACTGCATAGAGCTCATCTCGTCCGCACCTTTCTCAAGGACGTTTCGGATGTTAGCGATGAAAAAACTCCCGGCAGATGTAGTTAGACCGGCGACTGCCATCTTTAAATCGGTTGAAGGTTACCAATACGAGTAGACCAAGGTTCAGGTTACCCTGCAATGTCACCTCGATGGCGCCAGTATCATAAAACGCGCTGAACGCGCGACCGTTATGGGAATCAACGTCATCAGAATAACTAAAGGCCTCAACCTCTCCCCAGTCGGAAGGTTGCGATGGAGACGCGCCAAAGGATCGTAACAGCAGTTTTCCATCTCTGTTCGTCACGATCAATTTGACAAAGCCGGTTGTGTCCTTCTTAGTATTGACCCAGGTTCCGATAAACGGGGAAAGATCAATTGCCGTCTCACCTTGACCAGCATCTGATCGTGGCTGGTCGCCGGTTCTAAAATAGTTCATCTGCATCTCAGGCGTCATATTGTCCCCATGATGACATGTCATTGAGCGCTACCACACGCGCGATTCATGCGTTCTGTCGAAGGAACTCGCCGACCCAACGCGTCGCTTGCTACAGCGACAGGCATATTCTTTCCAGTCATTAGTTGAAACTGGCGGAGCACCTGCGTGAGCAGTACATCGCGGCCATCAATCACCACACGACGTGGCTTCCCATTTCCAGTTACCAACCGCGTTGGCTTTGAGCCGTAGACGAGATCTATAACGACGGCATCTTCTTCCAGACTCTCGGGCCGGAAGGGGGCCAGGTTGTCATCGCGGCCTACGGGCGTGGCATTGACCACGATGGCATAACCGCCAGCATCAAATTCCCCCAGGGGGATGTAGGGCAAGCGCAGAAGTTCAGCAGCATGATTCCCGCGTTGCGGACTACGATTAACCAGCGTTACGTCCGCACCAGACTGAGTTAGAGCGGCTGCGATTGCTCGACCTGCGCCTCCACACCCGACAACCGCAGCACGTTTGCGATGCATTGCTACTTCTCGTTCGCGATTTGCCATGAACACGACATCAGGATCGGTAGTATCGGCTCGCCAGTGACCATTGTTCCGCACCAGGATGTTCGCAGACTCTGCGTTGCTGGCA
>DATBRN010000067.1:0-5618 GCA_036560225.1 Pyrinomonadaceae bacterium
CAACACTCTGTCCGATCAACGCGCATCGAGTGGCTGCATTGATGCCGGCAATAACAACACCGACTTTGCCGCCGCGGCTCCGAATCCGCGCAATACTTCCTCGCCCACAAACACCTGCAGTTGCAGTACGAGTTACTCGTCGCTTATGCTGTTCGCCGACATGAGAACTCAGACGCTGGCTAAACTTTTTATCGATCGTCCTCGCGCGTATTGCGCGGCTCCATGAGTTACTCATTGTTCCGCATGAAGAACCTCAGTTCAACCATGGCGTGGTTCGCCCATTTGTCTGTTTTGGAAACGGCTGGCAGCTGATTAAGGACCAATATTTTTTGTACGTGGGACTTTGCGCAGTAATAGTCGTCGCAGTAACGTGCATTCCCTTTACCGGGCTTTTGTGGGGCGCATGGATCGCCGGAATCTACTCTGCGATGTTGGGAAGAATGCGCGGCGAGCTGGCGACGTTTGGCGGCGCAGTGTCCAGGGGTTTCGGTGTGTTTGGCCCGTCAGTAGTCGTGGCTATTCTAGCCAACTTACCTTTCATTCCGTTTGGCGTCGGCTTAAAACTATTCAGCGACTGGATCGATCGCACCGATGCCGTCTATTCAGGCGAACAAGTAACGCCGGATGACGTGCTCGTATTACAGTTGGAGGCGTTTGCCGGCCTGATCGCCTTGTACATCGCCGCTTTTTTCATCAGTGGCTTCATCTTTCCGTTCGCGTATCAATTAGTGGTCGACCGAAAAATGAAAGGCTGGGCGGCGGTTAAGCTGAGCGCGCGAGCCTCTCGCGCAAACTTTGGTGGGGTGTTTGGCCTGTTGTTGATCGAACTCGGGCTGGGCACGGCAGGAGTCCTGGCGTGCTGCTTGGGAGTCGTTTTTGTTATGCATTAACAAAGGCAGCTTGGGCTATCGCCTATCGCGATGTTTTCCCGCCGCCGGACAGTCAACCGGCGATCGCGCCGCCGCCACCTCCGCCACCGCCGGTGTTCAGCGCAGCCTAGCGAACAACACCAGCCAAGGGGCTTGACGCGCGGGCGTTACGCTGGTTTGCCATTCGACCTGAAGAATTAGCCGGGCGGCGCCTCGATCACCAGCGGTCAGCACGATTCGTCGTGGAGCCTTTACATTTTGCAATACACTTATCCTCAATCGTCAAATCAGTGTCACGACCGTCGAGCAGAGACTCAAATTGGGCTTCAAGCCTTCGTCGTTCACATTTTGGAAAGACTCAGCGCGGCTCGTCGCGGCGGCAATTGCAACTTTAGTTGCATTGACAAGCTTGTCACTGAGTGATAAGTCAGGCCCACACGCAATCTCCGATTCTGCAATATGTGGAGGAGCTCCCACGGTGTCCACTGTCAGCATAGCGAGCACCAAACCAACCCCAAGTCCCATTGAGACGGTTGGACGATCCCCGAGCCAACTGGTGCAGATGATTGTCGGTTTTGGTCTAACGGCGCGTCCGTATCCATCCGGGGTTGAATTATTTCATCAGGGCGAAACGGCCGAAGAAATCTTTTTCCTCGAGACGGGCTTGGCGAAGCTAGTGTGTTCTGAAGAAAGCGGTCGCGAACTGATCGCTGATATAAGACTGGGCGGTTCGCTGCTCGGCTTATCGGCAGTCATACGGAATCAAGCTCATCACTTGACCGCAATCACCGCGTCAGGTTGTCGGCTGATTCGTCTCTCCTCCGAACGCTTTCTGGAGCAAGTCCAAATTAACCCAAAACTCGCGATGACCTTGCAACACATTCTGAGCGACGAAGTAATCAATCAGGCAGCGCGCATCGCTGAGTTTGCTTGCTTGAGCGCCAGACAGCGCCTGGAAAATTTCATTTGGCGTATGACACAACAACGCGATTCGACGATGCAAACTGGATCCAAACTTCAACTGCCCTTAAAACAATGGGAGGTGGCCCAGTTCCTGGCCATTACACCCGGCTATCTTTGCCGCCTCCTGGCCGATCTGGAATCAGAAAAAGTAATCACACGCAGAAACGGATGGATAGTTATCTCGGCCGATAATCACCTTTGGCATCGAGAGGAGTGATTTTCGCCATGAATAGTTTAAGAAGAAGGTTGTATTAGTTGAATGACAGAAGACCATGCGGTTCCTAGAATCTCTCTCGCTTGAAACGGACGTGACCCTGAGACGTGACTCGAAACGAGCAGCCGAATAACAAGCAACTTGTGCTGTTGATGGCTGCCGTACTTGTCCCGATTGTCGTCACAGCGCGATTACTTGGTTTGTGGCTTCCGGAGCCGTTCGCCTGGGCCATTTCTACCTTCGCGTGCGCCATTGGTATCTTTTGGCTCCCGCCGAGGCCGCGAATGAGGTTTTGGGTTTGGCTGATTATCGTATCGTTGCTGACGGTAACGATTTTCTTCCTTGTTGCGCATCACCTGAATCCGTTTTGACGAGCATCATCGCGAAACTTTGACTCCTATGCGTGGAGATCAGGTTCCCGCTATCCGCAGGATAACGAATTAATTCCAAGACTGGAGGATCCGAAAATGAATTGTAGAAAAGTAACGAGTTTGGTAAAGCCGGCGTTATTGACTTTGTGCGCTGTGGCTTTCTCAGTTTCAACGTCTCATACGACCCTGGCGAATTCCAAAACTAATGTGCCGACCAGATTGGCCATAACCGTACTTAACACAAAGCAGGGCAAGACCACTCTTCTCCGAATTATTCGGAGCAAAGCCAGGACAAATCCGAAATTTGCAAAAGCTCTTTCGACGGCCTGCGGTTGCGCCGTCATCCCTGAAGAAGAGGAAGGTTTTGGATCATGCTTCGGTAATTGCCTGCGGAATAATGGAGTCAGTCTGATCTCGTTAGCGTCGTGCGGAGGTGTCTGTTCAGTGAACCTGGTTGGTTGCGCGGTTTGCGTCGGCGTTAGTGAATGGGTAGTCCTGGGGTGCGCGCAATACTGTGTGTGGTTCGGAGGCGGAGGCGGCCGCATTGGGAACCTGGAGGGGCGTCAGTTGCGTCCTCCTCGAATTCGTGGGTTGCAACAGGCAAAGTTCTCGTCTCCAAACGCGCACCTCCGGGTGCATAGAGCATAGTTGGGGGTTCAAACACATGGGCCGACTTTTGGGCTTGCGCAAGGTACTACTTACGCAACGTACGGTTAGCAGCAGCTAATTTGAATGGAGGCTAAATGATCGCAAGACTATTCGTTATTGCTTCAATGCTACTAATCCCAGCGCAATTCCTCGCGCAACAAGGCGTGGGGATCCCGAAGGATAGTAGTAGTGCCGCTACTCAGGAACTCGAAGCAATAATCAGTGAAGCAAAAAAGCTGGAGGACAAAAACGCCGGCGTCAACATACAGGCTAGGGCTGCAATGCTTGTCTCTTTTTCCGAGCCTGGTCGATCGGAAAGCATGTTCCTTGCGATTTGGAAGTTTGCGAGTGAACAAACGCGCAAGGATTTCGATAAGGAACAAGCTAGGACGCTCATTCTTAAGTATCTGTTTTCGCGAAATCCAAAGCTTGCTCGCCAACTCCTGGCCGAACTACCAAAGCTGGAAGATTCGTCGTTACAATCACGCGCGATGGGTCGCAACGGCGAGTTGCGACTAAAGACAAAAGTCGCGTTGGAACTGATGGATACAGATCCTTCGACAGCAGCAGGATTGTTAGAAAAATCGCTGTCAATGGCTGCGACTCCCGCCGGTTTGAGCGCGCTCTCTCGGCTTCGAGAAAAGGATCCCCTTCTATCTGATTACGTTGCTGCGAAAGTAATGGATGTCCTGGCGACTCAACCGACAATCGTGTCCTTGCCAGGGCTACACCTGTTGGGAGCATACATGTTTCCGGGGGCCGAGGCGCCAATCTCTTCACCCGACGCCGAGACATCGCTGCAGCTATTGCAATACCGGTATTTTCTTGCGGGTTCCGAGGTGCTAAGAGCTTCCCTCCAGGAAACTCCTGAGGCATTAACGAAAGATCAACACTACAGCGAAAGAGACTTGCAGTTTCGAGCGTCGTACCAGGCTCAAGTAGCAACGATTCTTGCAGCATTGGCTCCACGTTTCCAACCGTCGCTAGCGGTTGAGCTGGCCGACATCGCGAGGAAGTTAGCTCCTAACGTGCCCGCAAGCATGCCTCAGTTATCCCAATTCACGCTCTCGAGAATTAGCGGCAATCAACCAACCTCCGACGATCCTGAAATGAATTTCCTGTTAGCGATTTCGAAGGCGGACTTCGATGAGGCAAGTAAGCTTCTCGACCGTTTTAAGGAAAGCGAAAAGAAGGACGTCTACACTCAATTGCTCAACAAGACTCAAGCCAGAGTCCTCTTGGCGCGATCGGACGTCATGGGAGCGCTCACCGCGATCCGCAAGCTCGAAGATCAGACCACTCGGCTGGTAATGTATCTTGATGCGATGAAGGTTGCCAAAAAGAAACACGATTCTGATTTGACCAACATGGTAGTCAACGAAGCCCGCCTCTTAATTCCACAAACTGACAGAAACGGGCTTCACTTGCGCGCGCTCCTGTCTTTTACCGCTCAACTGATGAACGCCGACACAAAGGATGATGCCTTCGAGTTCCTCAGCAATGCGGTTGTCACAATCAATGCGCTAGGCAAAACGACCAACGAGAAGAGCGCGGAGACCCTGGCTGAGGCTGCCATGGTTCAACTCAATGATCCGAACAGCTTGCTCGATGCGCCAGAGATGGACCAGGCTTTCTCTGCCGTTGGTTTGATTGATTTAGATCGTGGATTGGCTCAGGCAAATAGAATTGAGCCGCGCGCCGTGCAGCTCATTGCCAGACTTGAGACAATACAAGGGGTCATTAAGCGTAATTCGCTTACGCTTAAGATACCGGCCAGGCAACCGAAGGTCTCGTCCGATCCGAAGAACTGAAATACCGGAGTGCGCCATTAATGGTCCAGGACGGCAACGCAGGAATATTATTGGTAGGCGCTTCCCTGGTGACGATCAGAGAGGACTACTATGCAGAACTGGGAATACATGTGGATCTATGTCGCTCAGGAAAGGGAAAGCAACTTTATATTGCAAACGGGGAGCGACTGGAGGCTGAGACATATCAGGAAGCCTTGAATGCAGTCGGTAAAGAAAGGTGGGAACTAGTGGCTGTTATGCCGCCGGCTCTTTTTTCCAGCTCCACGCACACGTTCGCACAGTTTTGCCTTAAAAGGCCGACTTCAGAATAGGATGCCCGAAACTTTCCGAGAATGTTCGGTTGCTCAAGTTCCGGACCAACTTTCTGGACGGCTTTTATCGAATCAACTCGGTCGTGGGACTCGACGCGCTGGCATAAAGTCGCTTCCTCATTCGGCCTGAAAGATAAGCGAGTCGGCCGGCCTCGATCGCGAGTTTCATCGCCTCGGCCATCTTCGCCGCGTCCTGAGCTTCGGCAATTGCAGTGTTCATCAGCACCGCATCGGCGCCGAGTTCCATCGCAATCGTCGCGTCGCTGGCGGTCCCGACGCCTGCGTCAACGATGATCGTGGCGTCCGGAAGTTGTTCGCGCATGATGCGCAGGTTGGTTGGGTTCTGCACACCGAGACCCGATCCAATAGGCGCCGCAAGCGGCATCACCGCCGAACAACCGGCATCGAGAAGTTTTTTTGCGACGATCAAG
>DATBRN010000068.1:0-11407 GCA_036560225.1 Pyrinomonadaceae bacterium
TGCAATACTGCTGGGCCTTTCATCGCACGACCCGTAAAAATCGATAATCTCTCGCTGAATTGGATTTCCGGGATCGCTACCGGTTTCGACCTTCATGTGGCAATAATTGTAACCCGCGTACTCCTTATACACGATGCGGTCCGGGGGTGTGGTACATCCAACCAATGAGGCGAATAAAATGAGCATTGCGCCAGATAATAGCTCGTGTTTCATTATTGGAATCTCCTTTTGGATCTCTTCAAGTTAGCTAATAGCGCAAGCTCTGTGCCACGGCCAAGCCTCCGAGCTGTGAGTAACATTGCTTTCGTGCCGCGACTGCGACAACCGGCGGCGCTGTTTGTAAGTAAGCAAAAAGTCGTTTCTTAACGCGGTTGTGAATCCTCACCGTCGAACACTGACTGCTGGATAGCTCCGCAACGGAGGATTGTGCATGCGATTGGGGTGGGAGAATTTCCAGACGTACTGTTTGAGATAACCGACAAAATAGGCATCTGTTCGCCCACTAAGGCCGGCCCAACTTGGGCCTTGCTGGCTAACATGGCTATAATTGAGCAGCGAAGTTAGCGAGATCAAACCGTTGAGAAATAGCGGAACTGCGTCCTCGCCCGAACCCACGTCGTGCAATTTCCATCAAATAGTTCCGTGACAAGGGTAGGTAAGCGGGAGTTAAACCCCGGACAGTTATCAGCTGCCGATCGCAAGAAACAAGCACTGGCGCAGTCGCTGAGAGAGTTGGAGCGTAATTTCAAGAATCAAGAGTCCTGACCCTAATCTCTTTCCTAATCTCTTTCTGCAGTTTGGTTACACCGTCAGTTACAATCCGGTGACAGTCACTACGTGCCGCGCAGATCATCATTCTTTCCAAGCAAATATATTAGGTTCTACAATCTGGCCGTTTCCGGTGATCGCAACTTGTCTAACACGATTGCAGCTCGCGTAGATAATCGTTTCGCGCTGATCTGTTGTCCCCTGGGGGATGGCGAAGGTAACGAACCTCTCATCAACGGTGTTGTTTTCAGCGTCTAAAACACGAGCTTCTATCCAAGGGTTGGCCAGAACACTACGAGTGTTTGTAAGAGTGAACGTAAGAGAACACCACTCGTTGGGGGGCAGCGATTTTATTTGCTTCGATACAGCGATTTTGTATTTAGGCGGTACGGCAACAGCACAGTCACAGAGATTCACCACCATAAAAAGCGCGACCCATCCAAATCGTTTCATGCTATAGCCTCCCGCCAAAATGGATGCTCCCCTCTTTATCGACGAGTATCACGCCACCACGCACCTCGACAACGGGTTTAAGTGTATGTAGCGGCTGAGTTCCAATAAATAGGCATCCTTTTCCACCAAGATCGCCTTATATCTGCCGGCGCCAGGACCGCACCGTCATGGCTTACCGTGAAAGATGTCATGAGCCAGTTCGGCAGCAAGGGGCAGAGAGGGTACCGGGAGTTTGTCGCAGAAGGAGTCAAGGAAGGGATCAGGACGCCGTGGGACCAAGTACGCGGCCAAGCAGTGATAGGCTCCGAGGAGTTCGTCGAAGAGATGATGAACAGACACGGTGGGGAAAGGGGAAAGAAGACGGAAGTCGCCTGGCGCAAAGAGCTGGTGGGGATCAAGCCGGAAGCGATTATGGCGGCGGTAGGGAAGTATTACGGCATCAAACCTGAGGAGATGAAGGAGAGAGGCTGGCGGTATACGGAGCCGAGGTATGTGGCGAGTTATTTAATGAGGCGATACGGGCTATTGGGGTTACGGGAGATCGGCGAGCGGGTGGGGCTTCATTTCAGCGCCGTGGGCAACGCCGTTCAGCGGGTGGCAGACAATCCGACCCGCACGATGGCGCAATCGCTGAGAGAGTTGGAGCGCAAATTCAAGAATCTAGAGTCCTACCCCAAGCTCCTCGTGCCCTAGAGATGAAAACAACCGGAATTGAATTGAAGGAGAATACAATTCAATCTAGGATTGCCGATTTGATTTTCTTCCCTCACCGGATCACCTTATCTGCCCGCGCCAGCAGGTTCCAGTCAACGCGCCTCGGCCAAGGCCATTTCAGCTTTCGCCAGCCAGAATCGCATGTCCATGTCGCTGTAAAGTGCAGCAGCTTTGCTCAGTTCACGCGGTGCTGCCTTAGACGGCGCGGCTCTTAGATAAAGCTTACCCAGGCCGAAATTGCAGTGAGCTTCAAGAGGACGCATACCCAATTCACGAGCCAGCGTCAGCGCGCGCTGGTAAAAAACTTCACTTTCATCGCTGCCCGGGTCCGTATGTGCGGCAATGTCTCCAAGCACCTTCAAGGCCCATGCTTCGTGTCCCCGTTCTTTATGAAGTTGCGCTAGTTCGAGTGCGTGCTTTGCAACATCCTTCGCCTCTTTTGTTTGTCCTGACAGAAAATAGCCTTCACTCAACCACGCCATGCTTAGCGAAAGAAATGCCACCCTACCTACCGAAACCGAATTACCAACTCCTTGTTGTAAATACGGTAGCGCATCCGCAATACGTCCGGCGGTCGCGTAGGCGGCCCCCAAACGTGATGCGACAAAAGGGATGTAGACAGCTACTCCCGCTGATTGGCAAATTTTCATGCTGAGATCGAGTAATTGGATTGCCTGCTCGCATTCGCCGCGCAGAAGGCACAGAACCCCAAGGCTGCAATTGGCGTAGATACGACTGACAGAATGCTCGACTTCGTTAGCAATTTGGATACCTTCCTCTCCGTAACGTATGCCTTGATCAAACTCACCCGTCGCAGCGAGGCACTGAACTAAGTGGGCACGACAGACGACCGAGATTACTAGTGTGGTTCCAAATCGTTCATGCCGCAGCTCAGATCTGATCCCTTGCAGACCCCGCTCGAGGACGTTAATCGCGTCTCTGTACTTTCCCATTTTGTTATAAGCAGCCCCCAAATAATAATATGCCACCGCGCCGATCGATGGATCAGCGCTGACGATCGGCAAGGCCAGAGCCTGCCGTCCATAGGAGACCGCGGCATCAGGATCGCCCGCTAATCCCGCGTAACTGCACAGAAAGTTAAGGACCCGGCCAATTCTGGGTTCATCTCCAAGCGTTTGCGCGAGATTCTCTGCCTCTTTTAAGTATTGGTAGAGCTTCTTAGAGTCGCCCAATAAGAACAGAGCGTTCCGTAGTTGACAACGCAAATCGATCGCCCATTCCAGTTTTCGCCGGGAATCGGTTGCGTGCTCTAAAGCCTTTAAACCCTCTTGTAAGAAAGAAACTGCTTCTCTAAACGCAGAACACGCCAACGCCTTGGCTCCCGATTGGCTAAAATAGGGAACTGCCTTGTCCCACAGCTCACCGTGAAGAGCATGGTGTGCAAGCGTTTCGACATGTTCCTGCAGGTTGTTGCGTTGAATCTGTTCGAGCGCATCTACGATCTTTGCATGAAGAAAAGTCCTGCGTTCGCGGAGCAGGGCTCCATACGCCACTTCGGTCGTAAGAGCATGTTTGAAAGTGTATTCCGATTCAGGGAAAAGGTTTGTTTCAAAAAGAAATTCCGCGGATCGAAGATGCGCGAGGCATTCATAAAGTTGATCGTCGGACAGCTGCGACACGACACGCAATAATCCAAAAGGAACTCTTACGCCAATTACAGCAGCCGTCTGCAACAGATGCTTTTCCTGAGTAGGTAGTCGATCTATACGATCGGCAACGACGTTTTGGACGGTACTTGGAATGTGAATCGCTGCGATTTTTAAAGCTGGCCGGTATGCGCCCTTTTCACCGGTCAAAACGCCAGTTTCAACCAGGGATCGGACGCTTTCCTCCGCGAAAAAAGGGTTTCCTTCAGTTCGGTGGATAAGTAAGACCTTGAGCGGTGCAAGATCTTCATTGCGCCCGAGAAGGTGTTGCAATAATTGCTCCGTGCTTGTCGGCTGCAATGCGTCCACGCGGAATTGGGTGTAATAGCTTTTTTTCGCCCAATCGTGGGTGTATTCGGGTCGGTAATTGACGAGAACTAGGATACGGGCCATTGGCACGCTATCTATCAACCCATCGAGAAATCCTTGTGTTTCGTTATCAATCCAATGGAGATCCTCAAAAACTAGCAAGAGGGGTTGTCGTTGACTCTCCCGGATCAACACGCGGTTAATTGCATCGCGAATATGACGGCGCCGTTGCTGGGGATCCATGGAGTTGAAACGCGTGACCAGGCCGGCCAAGTCTTGTACGTCCGATAGCGAGTTCCGGCCGGGTTGTGGGTAAGTATTTTTGTCGTCCGACAAAACGCCAAATAACGAGAGTAGTGGCGGGATGACATCCTTGAGCAGACTGTCAAATTCCAAAATATGCGTCACTACCCGATCCCGCACATTTTCAGGGTGCGCCCCATTGGGTACTTGAAAGTACCTGCGTAGCATTTCGATGAGCGGAAAATATGGAGTTGCCTTGCCATAAGAGACGGAGGTGGCCTCAAGCACAATCCAGCCTGGCGGCAGTTGATGGCGAGTAAATTCGTGAACCAGGCGCGACTTACCCATACCCGGTTCGCCGACCATCGCCAGTATTTGCCCACGGCTCGCGCTTACCTGCTCTACAAGTTTGTTGAAGATGTCGATTTCCGTGCTGCGCCCGACCAGAGGAGTCAAACCGCGAGCAGCCCCCGCCTGCACCCGGGTACGCGCGGTGGTAGCCCCGATGACCGAATAAACCTCGACTGCCTGTGACACACCTTTCACTTGCACAGGACCGAGGGGCTGGATGTTAATAAAACCTTCGACTTGCCGCAGCGTGCTCGCCGACATCAGAGCTTCACCCGGACCTGAAAGCTCTTGCATCCGCGCTGCCAGATGTGTGGTGTGGCCCAGAGCCGAGTAATCAATGTTCAGATCGTTGTCGATGGAGCGGACCACGACTTCCCCGGAATTCATACCAACGCCGATCTGCAGACCTGCTTCTTCCGATTGGCGGAGCTTCTGGCGGTAGCGTCGCATCTCGTCTTGCATTGCTAGGGCCGCGTAGCAAGCGCGCAGCGCGTGGTCTTCGTGGGCTAGCGGTGCGCCGAACAGGGCCATGATGCCATCGCCCAAAACCTGGTTGACCGTTCCCTCATACCGGTGAACCGCATCCATCATGATGCGCAGTACCGGATCGATGAGCTTCTGACCTTCTTCGGGATCTAAGTTTTCAAGTAATTTCGTGGAGCCTTTGATATCTGCGAAAAGCACCGTGACTTGTTTTCGCTCGCCTTCGAGAGAATTTTTCGAGTTGAGAATCTTTTCGGCAAGATGCTTTGGAGTGTAAGTTTCGACGGAACCAAACTTTCGTTCGATTATCAGTGATGCCTGGGCAGCTTCGATCAGTTGCTGTCCACATTTTTTGCAAAACCTTGCGCCGAACCGGTTCGCCGCACCGCAATTTGGGCAGGCGACTTCAAGCCGAGAGCCACAGCTCTCGCAAAATAAGGCGTCGCCCGGATTCTGTGCCTGGCAATGAAGGCAGTTCACAGTGCCCCTAAGTTAGCCCCCGGGAACTGACTCCGTCAAGCATAGCCATGCCATTTAGGATTAAACTGAACGGACAGGTTTTATCCTGAATGCGAGCCGAGACCGATTGGGTGACAGCAGTTGGAATCGGACGCATTCAGGATAAAACGCGTTGGACTAAAGCGTTGGGTGAACGGTTGTCTTACGCCGCCTCCTTTTGGGCCTTGTACGTTTCAACCTGCCGCCAGTCCGGGACGTAGCCACAGTCGCGGCAGTAGAACTGCGCAGGAATGTGATTGTCACATCGCGGGCACCTAAATCCATCGTCCTTATTGGCTTTCATTGTTTTTTGCTTTCTATTTCAAATTTGTTTGTGTAGTCATCATTACGGGATTGGCAATGTCGGCAACTGTATGACGGTCTTTATAGACCTCGATGTCCTTTCGCGCCGCGATCTCTATGAGCAGTCGGTTTCGCGCATCCACTGCGGCGAGAGCTGTTTCGAGCTTTCGCTTTCTTTCGTTAATTTCGATCATCTCGTTTAAAAGCCGCCTTTGGAGTTCCGTGTCATGCACTGCCCGCATAATCATTCCCCCTGTCGGATACGAGCCATGCTGAAGAAACAAACAGACCATCGGAGGCAACTGCAACCACCGATTTTTTCCGATATTTCTCGGCATAGTCGTGGCATGAT
Organism: Pyrinomonadaceae bacterium; assembly: GCA_036560225.1. GTDB lineage: Bacteria > Acidobacteriota > Blastocatellia > Pyrinomonadales > Pyrinomonadaceae > PSRF01. The sequence goes on from DATBRN010000068.1 coordinate 6,142, forward strand.
ATGCCAAATTTTCCCTTTCTCTTGATGTGACCCGAAATGGCCCCAAACCGGTCTAATAGCGGGGCCGCCTTGGTCCCGGACATTTCACTTTACAGCGTTCGAAAAGTAACCTCGGACTGCCGCCTTCGTCTTGATATTGTGCGACAAATAATTGACAAGCGAAGCCGTCAGTTGCTTTTGCCTTGAAATCGCTTGGGTTTCCCATACAAGCCCACTTCCTAGGGGGTGCCTTATGAAACAAACTTGGTATCGCGCTTGTTCTCGCCGTGCTCTTTCCGCTCCGTGCTTTCGCGTTCGGGGAGATTTTCAAAATCGAAACCCTTAGAGCTGGCTTCTTTTAATTCGCTGCTCATTGGCACGGCCAGCTTCTACATGAGCAGAATCACATTTTTGGACTTCACCAGGTGAGCCATTACACCAGGTGGCGTCTGGCAGGCTCAACGACGGCGTCGCGTTCAATCTGCTCTTTGTCGAGGTGGACACTTGATCTGGTGCAGGTACAGATCGAGTTCGATTAGTTGCTAGGAAAAAATGTCAAAGAAACCTTCTGGCTCACGATCACATTCGCAAGCTTCGAGTTGTTTGCTTCGAACAACGGGACAGTCCTCGTGGTTCTTTTCTTTTGTGCACGGTCTGTCGGTCTCGCTACATTTTTATTTAGTGTAGAATCAGATGGCTCCTTTGATAGACTGCTAAGGTTTCCTCAGATCCGTTCCGTTACGTCAACCAGGTGAAGTCACCCGCTAGCGAGACAGAAGAATAACGCTGACATACGATCAACTAAATGATTTCGCCAATTGTGCGTTTGAGTCTCATAGTGCCGGCGCTGTTATCGACTCGCTTGGATTGTGATTTGAGTGAAGCGGCTCGCCATTGTCATTTAAAGACCGCGCAGCTCACGATCTTGAGCACATTCAGATATACAAAAATGACCGCTTTACAGCGATCGCACTTAGTTTAAATTGGCGACGTTTCCTTGAAGAGTCGATAAGGATCCGATCCTGCCAAGGAGTTCCCTCCAAACCGGCGGGTCGGTGATCAACTTCAAGGACAAGAACGAACCCAATCCCAACAACAACAGCAGATAGAGCAAAATCAGGCAGAGATCCAACGCCAACGGCAGCAGATAGACCAGCTGAAACGACGACAAGAATATTAATCAAGGTTTTTGAAAACTATTTACGTGTTAACGACCGCCGTTGTGGACAGGGCACGTCAAAAAACCAAGACTCTAGATCAGCTCAACCGATACAGAGCCGGCTGGTAAACAGCCTGGCGGTGCAAATCTTCAACGCTTCGGTTTACGCTGAGCCATTACTCGACCTTTACAAGATCGCCCGATTTCTTATAGGACCGGAACCATTGATCATCGCTCCTCATAGAGCGTTCTAGCTCTTGTGTCATCTGGAGTTCCGGGCAGAAAACCCTAGTGGCAGATCGGGTGGAGTATTCCGCGGCGGCCCAAGGTCCGGTTATGTCCGACCTTAACATGATAGTGATAGGCGGTGGGCGCGAGCGCACGCGGTGGAGCACAGAGCGCTCCTCGAGGCCGTGTGGTTTACCCGCACGAAGATAATTCCGACGCAATCCGAGATCAGTGTGATCGAGACTGAGCCAGTATAGGGATTACAATCGTCTACTTTGCGCTTCGGAGAGATGCAGAATAGGTCCGGCTGAGCAAGGCATTACCGTAGGACTGAACTGAATTCTCCATCAATTCAGCGCGACTGTGTCCGATAATGGAGCGCCACGGTCGGATTCACACCGCCCTCTCCTGGATGGTATCCAGGTGTGTCGCTGGTTTCACTTGTGGCGCGTTGAGGTAGGTTTCGCTAGTGCTTTGAGACGTTTGGCGATCTCATCATCGAGTGGCAGCAGATATTTGAATTTCGGTTTGCCTTCATATCGACGGACAGATGGATCTACACGGTTTCGGAGCCAATTGATGTTGCTGGTGCCGAATTTCGAGTTGATCGTTCTGCGGTGAGTCAATTTGCCATTCAACATGATGCCCGCCTCATGCCCGGTCTCGCCGACGAATAACCAGTTGCTGGCCTGATATATTTTGCCTAAGTGCCCCCGATTCAAGTCGGCATAACTCACGATCAAACGAATTCCTGGCATTTCGCGCTTCTTCACCGCTATCGACAGAGTCCTGCTGACTGGCGGGCAAAGCTAAAAGATTCTCTTCTATTTTCTAGCGGTTACACGTGCTGCGAGAATGGCGAATCCTCGTGTCGTTACTGGTTCAATTCCAGATATTTGCGCAGCTATCGCTAGCCTACGGGGTCCAGGCACGGCACATAACTTTTTTAAAAAGTACTCAAGTTTTTAATGAAGCCTATGCCCCAACCACCACCTTCGCCTCGCTGCCTTATTCGTTCTCTGATTTTGTCGATTTCTCCACCGTCAAGAAAAATTCCTTTGCATCCTATGCATTTTTCAACCTCGATGCCTTCAATGTTGCTGATGATCATAATGTCCGCGCATTTAGGGCACTTTATGTCAGCCTCAATTGGCAGTGTCATAGCGACCTCCCGTCGACAGCTAATGTGATCTGTCAGCAACTTACAGTTCGACCCGGAATGTTACAAGTTCGTTTGCAGTACCGCAAAAAAAGGCAGGATAATGACTCAATGAGCACGATTCTCGGTACAAGGAAGCCCCACGGAGAAAGCGATGCTTTGAATTCCATGTGTGCATTAATAGCGGGAATTGCTGCCTTCAAGGCAAGCCAGAGCACGAGGCGCTAGCTCGACCAAGCAGAGCTTCACTTTGCTAGAACTTTTCCAGAACTATATGACACTATGTGTTCGAATCGGTAAAATCGACCGGCTGGAAGCGCCGTCAAACGCTTAGATTCATTCACTTGATGACCAATAGCGACACATAGTCTCGGTACTGTCTGAGGACTGAAAATCCTCGTAGCGGCGGTTCGATTTTGTCGGCGGGTTTCGACTAGGCGACCATTGATTCCGGTATGCGCGGGAACGACCGAAGGGATGAGCTATGTATTTAGTCGCTGCTCGACGCTGTTTGAATATCTGGTTGATTCGTCCTCTTGACGGTAAGAGAAAAGCCATTGCGGCGAATGTAGATGTGGTTGCAGTCTTTCTTCTTGCTGAGTTGCTCGATCAGTTGGAGTAGGGACTGTTTGGCGTCAAGTTGCGGTTTCGGCGCGCCGTTGGTCAATAACGCATCGACGGCGTCGGCGCCAGCATAAACGCGGAGCAGCAGCTCTTCGTCAGAGATCGAAGCGCCGTATTTCTGCCGCACTTCGTGAAGACTTGAATCCGGCGGTTGCCACGCTTCCCAGTCTTTGGCGCGCGCGCGGTGCAAAATCTTATCCTTGATATTGGCGTCGAGCAGCGCCGGCGCGTCTTTGCCCCAATAGCCTAGCGCATATTGAATGACTTGATCTGTGACTTCCTTATAGCGCTCGCCGGTAATGACATTGATTGCCGCCTGGCTCACGACGAATTGCGAGAGCGGCGTTACCATGATCGGATAACCAAAGTCGGCGCGCACGCGCGCGGCTTCTTCCAGCGTCTCCGCCAGTTTGTCTTCCTTGCCGATCATGCGAAGCTGATGGCGCAGGTTTGAAATGACGCCGCCGGGAACTTGATGAAGATATTGCGACTCGTCGTAGGCGAACGGCTTGCCGATAGACAAGCCGTCTCGTTTGGCGACGGCGGTGAAGTGGTCTTCGACCGGTTTCACTTCCTTATCGTTCACCACGGGCGTGTGGCCAAGCGCGCGGAGATTTCTTGCGACGTTGAGGATCGAAGGTTGAGAGGAGCCGTTGGCGAGCGGCGGGACCGCCGTATGCAACGCGGTGACGCCGAGTTTCACCGCTTCGAGATAGCAGAGCGGCGCCAAGCCGTTGTTGCAGTGGGCGTGATATTCAACGGGGACCGCGCCGGCATTTTGCAAAATCGCAGGCAGCAGAGTTCGCGCGCGCTCCGGGGTAAGCAAGCCGGCCACATCCTTAAAGCAGATTCGGTACGGCCGGATCGCTGCCGCGTCGCGGACTTTTTGGGCGTAGTACTCATCGGTGTGACGCGGCGAGACGGTGTAAATGAGATTGACGATGGTTTCCATTCCGATCTGACGAAGCTCGTCGACCTCATCTCTCATTTCTTCGAAATCGTTCCAGCAATTCGACGTGCGAGTGAGCGTGATGCCATAGGCGACGACGCGCTCGGCGAGGAGCTTCAGCGCCGCGTGAGGCAGCTTTTCAAACGCGCCGGAGCCATACAGGCCGCCATGGTTGCGCAGCTGCGTACGGCGAAAGCGCTTGACCCCCTCGCGTACCCACACCCAGGGGTTTTCTTTATGCTCGCGGACGTATTTCTTGATCATGATCGAGACGAAAAATTCGATCGACTCGAAACCGATGCGGTCCATTTGTGCCGCGATCGGCAACATCGCTCCCGTTTTCATGCCAAGGGCCCAGAGGCTCTGCTGCCCGTCGCGCAGGGTAGTGTCGATGAAATGGATGGAGCTCATGGAAGATATAATTGGAGTATTGGAGTGATGGAGTGGTGGAGTGTTGGGTCTCGGACCCATTACTCCAATACTCCAGTACTCCATCACTCCATGCTTTTACTTCTTCGTCGCTTTGCTTTGCGCAAGCTCTTTCAAGATCGAATAGTCAGCGAGCTTGCTGCGATCGACCGTAGCGGCACGTTTGTCGACATAGGTCATCATCCTTACGAGGTTTTCGACGGCGGCCTCGGGCGGCACTAGATCGATGGTGGCGCGGGCGCGCATCTGCTCGTAACCGTTATCCAGAGTTTCTTTCTCGTCGGTCTGAATGATCTTTTTGAGAACGTCCATCGAGCCTTCCCGGTTGGTCGTCATGTATTGGGTCGCTTCCAAGTACGCCTTGACGAACCTTACCCATTTTGCGCGGTTCGCCTTTAACGCCGCGACCGTCACCGTGATCGGGCCGTTCATAAAGGGAGTCTTTCGACCCGCGACCAAATAGAAGCCCATTTGCTTCATCTTGGGCTCGAAGACAAAGTCGACCGGCGCGGCGTCGATGCCGCCGCGGATGAGAGCGGCTAATCTCTCCTGCGAACCGCCGAGCTGCAGTAAGGTGACATCCTTAGAAGTGTTGAGCCCGGCGTCTTCGAGCATGACCCGGAGGATCAGCGACGACTTCCCGCCGAGCCGGTTAATGCCGACTTTCTTTCCCCTGAGCTGCGCGAGATCGTCGATCTTTTCGCGTGTTGCCATGGTGTACGAGACGAGATTGTCCCAG
>DATBRN010000069.1:0-39159 GCA_036560225.1 Pyrinomonadaceae bacterium
CAAATTACTCGAGTGTCAGCCGAAGTATCTAAGTCTCTCGCCTGAACTTCTTAAGTATTCTTTGGGCCACCACCACACGATGAACTTCATCCGGACCATCGTAGATCCTTGCGGCACGGGCATCGCGGTAGAACATTTCCAGCGGCGTGTCTTTGGAATAGCCGAGTGCACCATGGACCTGAATCGCCCTGTCAATTACATCATGTAATACCCGGGCCCCGAAAAATTTGATGAGCGAGATTTCGATGCGGGCGTCTTCGCCGCGATCCAGCTTCCAGGCAGCGTTCAGGGTCATCAAGCGCGCGGCGCTGATTTCGGCGGCTGAATCGGCAATCCAGTTTTGGACGGTCTGCTTTTTCGCAAGCGACTCACCAAAGGCTTGGCGCTTGAGCGCATAGGTGCACATCATTTCAAAGCTGCGTTGCGCGGCCCCAATCCATCGCATGCAATGTTGAATCCTGCCTGGCCCAAGTCGAGCCTGGGCCAATTTAAAGCCCCGACCTAACTCGCCCAGCAAATTCGTCCGCGGCACATGGCAGTCTTCGAAGCGGATCTCGCAGTGGCCGCCGATACCGCCTGAACCCATTACCGGAACAGCGCGCACGATGTTGAAACCCGGCGTGTCGGTAGGTACAAGAATCATGCTGGCCCGTCCATGTGCGTCAGTCGTGGCATCAGTTACGACCATGACAATTGCGAATGCAGAGCCAATGGCGCCACTGATAAACCATTTATGACCGTTGATGACCCAATCGTCACCATCTTGCACCGCGGTCGTGCGCAAGCCTGTTGGATCCGAGCCGGCAACCTCCGGTTCAGTCATCGCAAAGCACGAACGCACTTCGCCGGCGGCTAGCGGTCGAAGATATTTCTCCTTCTGTTCCGGCGTCGCTGCAATCAGTAACAACTCAGCATTGCCGGCGTCCGGAGCGGCGTTTCCAAAAAGCCGAGGCGCAATCACTGATCTACCGACGATCTCATTGATTAGGGCTTGGCCGACGTATCCGATTCCCATACCGCCCCATTCACTCGGAAGGTTTGGCGCCCACAGACCAAGCGCCTTGACTCGTCTTTGCAGATCGATTTCAAGATCGGTGGGCAAGCCTTCGTCGTCAACCAGCTTGCTTTCATTTGGATAGACAAACTCCTCCATGAACGCGGCGGCACTTTGCCGCGCAGCTTCGAGTTCGGGAGAAATGCTGAAGTCGATCATCGAGTTAACCTTCCCTCGCGAGTATCGCCAGAATGGCGGCAGAGCAGCGGGATTGTAACTGCAAGCCGACCGTTCTCAGAACCTTACCGTGCGATCGATCTTTTCACTGGGACCGCGGGCGTCTCGCCCGCACTGAGCGCGCAGCGCGAACAACCGCTCCATCAACAGCTTGGTTTGAAGAAACATTGTCTGGAGCAACCATTTCTCTTTGCTGAGCATGAGCCGGACTGAACTTGAGCCGATTGCCTAGAAAGGCTATTAGCGAAAGGTTGTTCGCTGCGCTCAGTGCGGGCGAGACGCCCGCGGTCCCGGTGATCAGCGGTCCCATTAACTGTCTATAACGATTCGGGTTCTGACAAACCGGTCCCCTGAGCTAACATGCCCCAAGCAATCTTACGAAAAGCCTATCTAAGAGGAGGATGCGCGATGAAACCGTTCGGCCTTCTACTTTCACTCGCTTTAGTCACTGGGTTTGCCGCTAACTTCACTCATGCTCAACGGCAAGCTGCCGCTTTTCCATCCGGAAGAATTGTTGACTTATCTTACGCATTTGATTCTTCGACCGTTTACTGGCCCACTGCCGAAACGTTTCAACTCGAAAAGGATTTTGAGGGCACTACTGAACAGGGTTACTACTACTCTGCCTACCGATATTCCGCGGCGGAACATGGTGGAACTCACATCGACGCCCCAGTCCATTTTGCAAAAGGGCGAAAGTCCGTAGATGAAATCCCAGTCGAACAACTTATTGGGCCGGGCATCGTAGTGGACGTCACCAGGCAGTGCGAGCAGAATTCAGATTATCTAATCACAGAAAGCGACTTCGAGAATTGGGAGCGACGAAATGGGAAGATAGCGGCGGGCACTATTGTCTTGTTGCGCACCGGATTCGGCAAGTTTTATCCCGATCGAAAAAGATACCTGGGTACTGATCAGCGGGGCGCGGCCGCCGTTGCAAATCTTCACTTCCCAGGCCTGCACCCTGATGCGGCGCGTTGGCTAACTCAAAACCGTAAAATCAAGGCTATCGGTCTCGACACCGCCAGCATTGACTACGGACAATCGAAACTATTTGAAAGTCACCGCACACTCTTCGCCAAAGACATTCCAGCTTTCGAAAACGTCGCTAATCTGGACCGACTCCCGGTAAAGGGATTCTCAGTTATCGCACTACCGATGAAGATCAAAGGTGGCAGTGGTGGACCGCTAAGAATCATTGCTGTCATCGCGGGCCGAAAATAGTCAAATGGACTTTGGCAGCAACATTGACTGGTTTCCCATTAAGCTCTCATTTGCAGTCGCGAGCGCTGCTACGTTGATCGCGCTGGTGGCGGGCTCGGCGCTGGCCTGGCTGCTCGCGCGCAAGCGTTTTCCTGGCCGCAACCTGATTGATTCGGTTATCGCGCTGCCGTTGGTGTTGCCGCCTACGGTGCTTGGTTATTACCTTCTCGTTTTACTCGGCACACGCTCGTCACTGGGAGGATTTCTTTACTACCGGTTGGGGATTCGGCTGACCTTCACAGTTGGGGCGGCGATTATAGCAGCCACTATTCATGCGCTGCCCCTGGTGACCAAGAGCCTCCGTGCTGCCTTTGAAGGAGTCGATACAGAACTCGAATTGGCCGCGCGCACGCTGGGACTTGGCAGCGGAAGAATTTTTTTTCGCGTCACATTGCCGCTGGCGTCGCGGGGCGTGCTCGCCGCGACTGCTCTCGCTTTCGCGCGCGCCCTGGGCGACTTTGGCGTCACCATCATGATCGCCGGCAACATCCCTGGCAGGACACAGACTGCGTCAGTCGCCATCTACGATGCCGTTCAGGCAGGACGCGACAACGAAGCCTTCACTCTAGCCGTGATCGTGTCGCTGATCGCTGTAGCAATGCTATATCTAATTAATCACTTCGGAAGATTGCGGTGGTAGCTGATTCGGACAACGCGTTTGTTTAGAAACGCATTACTTTATCCGTCCTGATATACCTTCCGTTTAGACTAGGACACTTGTGTCCCGGTGCGGGGGGACAAGTCCGCTTTCTAAACGAGCGCGTTGCTTTATCGGTCCCGTTATCCGGTCCGTTTAGATAGGACGCTTGTGTCGTCCCCTGCCGCGGGACACAGGTGTCCTAGTCTAAACGGGACGGATAAAGCAACATCACTTTGTCTTTAGCCGAGAAAGCCTTTGAACTTTGCCTCGCTGGTGGCGTAGCCCGGAAAGACTGCCTGCAAATTTGAGGTACCGAGGTGTCGCCGCGCAATCTCGCCAAACACGTCGCGAAAATCCGTCGTCAACGCGAGGTCGCGACCTTCATAAAGCTGTTCGCTCTTAAGTCCAGGCCACTGCCCGTAGATCTTGCCGCCACGAACGCCGTTGCCAACGACAAACATCGCGTTAGCGTGGCCATGATCCGTCCCCCGATTGCCATTCTCGCGGGCCGTGCGGCCAAATTCCGACATTGTGAGAATCACGACGTCGTCCATTCGCTGGCCAAGGTCCGTATAGAGCGCGGCGATGCCACTGCTGAACTGCTGTAGCAGGTTGCCTAATTGCCCGCGCGCGTTACCTTCATTCACGTGAGTGTCCCAGCCACCCACATCGGTAAAGGCTACTTCGAGTCCGACGCCCGCCTTGATTAACTGCGCAATTTGTAACAACGAATTACCAAAGGGCGTTCGTGGATACTGCGCCCCATTCTGTGGTTGATACTGCGAGGGGTTGACGCTCTTCAAGTAGTTGACTGCCTCGAAAGTTTCCTTGCCCGTTCCGCGCAGCGCGTCATTTAGGGTTTGATCGTAAATTGCTTCAAACCCACCTTGAACGCTGGCAGAACTCTGGCCTGCGCGGATCGCGAAATCGGCGAGGTTCGACATCGCCAGTGCCGTCGCCTTGCCTTGCAGAACTCGTGGCATCGTTTGCGTCATCGAAACGGCGCGGAAAAGACGGCGCTCGGGATCGGTTTTGCTTTGCAGGTAACGATTGAGCCAGCCGTCAGCTGTCGACTTCACTCCTGGAGTTGCCGACTCCATGTAATCCTGCGCGTCGAAGTGAGAACGTGTGTTATCAGGCGAACCAACCGCATGAACAATTGCCAGGCGCTTCGAGTCCCATAGAGGCTTGAACGGAGCGAGCGAAGGATGAAGACCAAAAAATCCATCGAGGTTGACTGCGGATTCGACGTTCCCCGAGTCAGGCTTCGCGATCGCGATCGATGGGCGCAAATCGTAGTAGGCGCGCTCGCCATGTGGGACGACCATGTTGAGTCCATCAACAGCCCCACGCTGAAAGATGGCGATCAGTGTTTTGCGACGACCTCCCGTTATTCGCTCACGTGCTTGGCCAAGCGCGACGCGCTGCAGGAATGACGGCGCGCAATTCATGAGACCAAAACTGGCAAGTGCGACACCGCCGGACCTAATAAAGAATCTTCGATTCATGTTCGTAAAACCTCACAAGTTTCGAGTTTCGAGTTTCGAGTTTCGAGTTTCGAGTTCTGAGTTCTTGGTCCCGTGTCTCATGATCAGAATGGCTCTGTACTCGGAACTCGGAACTCGAAACTTTCTTACTGTCTTTGAAACTCCGGTGAACCCAATATCAATCCCACAATCTTTGTTAACGGCTCGGTGATATTGGCATCGGCGCGAGCTAACTGCTGTCGCTGCTGTCGTTGTTCGAAGCGCGGGGCTGCGTCCATCTCACCGGTGGGGCTGTTGTTTGCCCGAGCCGTTCCCGCGGGCGCCGCCGACACCACCAAAGGCTTTTGTTCATTAAGTTGCTTCAACAGCGCTTCCTTCGTCTTGGACGTAACGTCGCCGGCAACAATCAGGTTTAGAAACCGATCCATCATCTGCATCTTATCCACAGGCTGTTCGTCTGCGGCAGTTCCCAAAAAGCGTTTCAGGTCCACACGTGTTCCCGGTATGCGATTGCTGGCGAGTGTCAAACCGAAATTGAAACGTTCTAAGAGTCCCCCGGTGTTAACCCAGCTTTCGGCCGTGTCCGAATAACCGTTAGGCGTCTGAAATCCATAAAGCGGCTCTCCCATGCGCGCAATCCACTGGTGGAGTTGTGGCCCGCCGTTCGTTTCTGCACCAAGCGCTCGGATCGCACTGATTGCCAGCTCGAAGGGACGCTTCACCTTGGCGCGGTAGGCTTCAGGCGATTTGAACTCGGGCGAAAAGAAGATCGCTCGTAGCGTTTCACGAATGTCGCCATCGCTCTTTGTGAATGCAGCCGCGACGCGATCGACAAGAGCAGGTGGCGGGTTATCCGAAACAAAGTGGCGCACAAGTTTCGTAGCAATAAACTTCGCTGTTGCAGGACTGTGGGCCAAAATATCGAGCACCATCAGCCCGTCCTTGAATCCGCCCCCCGCCGGAATTTTGTGTCCCAGGACAATCTTCTCGCCGTCATCGTGCGCGCGCGAATTGAAGAAAAACTTGCCCGCGTTTTCGCGTAAGGCATCGGCACGTGGTCCATTCAATATTGACTGGGCAGCAGCTCCACCACCGCGCGGTGCGATGATGGTCCAACCTGTAAAGCACCTGGCAACTTCTTGCACGTCCTTCTGCGTATAACCACCGTCTACGCCCAATGTGTGCAGCTCCATCAACTCGCGCGCATAGTTTTCATTGATGCCACGCCGCGCCTGTATTTGTGGTCGCTGCTGCTCGGGGTTGTTGACCATTCGAAGGTCCGACCGGTTGTTAAGGCGGTCACCAAACAGCAGTTGGGCCAGTGGACCACGCTGGGCGCGGAGACGGTTTCCGGCCCCTGCTTGAGCGTTCGGACTAACACTCTGAAAATTGTCCAAGTAGAAGAGCATTGCCGGACTCTGAGCAGTGGCTTGCAGCAGATCGGAAAACTTTCCCATCGCGTTCGGCCGGATCGTATCGCGATCATAAGAGACCAAGAGCCAGCGATCGGCGCCTTTGCCGGCAAACACGTTGAAGTGATTGGTCCAGAAATCGACCATCACCTCCTGCAGCTGCCGTTCGCTATAAACGGCTCGCAAAATTCTCGAGGCTTGCAACTCTGCTGTAATGCGCTGCGGCTGTTGTAGCCCATTTTTCTCGTAGTACTCGCGAATGGCACGGCGATACGCTTCATTGTCGCCCGCTGCCGGAGCGGCTGGATTCACTTTCGTGCCATTTTCGCTCTTCGCTGGGCTTTCGTTTTTCGCCTTGGCGCCAGGCGGCGCCACCGATCCGTTAGTGGTTTGCGGCTGCGCACCCGGGACTGCGCCTGCGTCTTTGACTTTGTTCTTTTGTGCGTCGCCCAAGTCAGCCGGCAGTTCGCCCCGGCGTTGAAGCTGTCGAATGAGCTGGCCGGGCTGGGGGTACTTCTCGTACAGCTCAGCGGTCGTCATAGATAGCGTGGGAAGGTCTTTGACCTTGGCCTCGGCGACGGGATCGCTAATTTTCTCGGGATTGAGTTGCTGGTTTATGTAATTGTCCAGGCCCATAGCTTCTACGCGTTCAACGTCGCCGGGCCTGGCGCCAAAGCCCAGCCGATTGAGCACATGCAATGTCCTCTGGTGCTCGGTTAAGCGGGCCGTCGATCGTAGCTGTGCCTGAACGCCGAACTGGCAGACGTTCCACAAAATTGCCGCTGTCGCCACCAAGGAAACCAGATGCGGACCAAAAACGATACGAGATCGGTGATTTCTGTTATGAATCATAGATTTGCACCACTCAGCTAGGGCGTTTTCTGTGGGGAGTCCTGAAGCTTGCACCGCTGCCTTAGACGCTTCGGCGCCCTCCGAAGTCTGACAAATTTGCCCCGGACACGTAAAGCAAACTGGTTAGTTTGCGGGCGGTTCGCTGCCACTTACTTTAATCGTCTAACGTGCACCAGGATCAGACCCTTCTCGGTAGGCGGGACTAAACGTACGAGTGGTGTGTTCGGTAACGCTCGGCACTGGTTCGAGACGTGGCGGGAACTGTTGCCGCGGCGCAGGGACTTGCAATGCCGGCGGGCGCAACTGATTCTGATGCTCTGGCTGATAAGCTTCGCGATTCATTGTTAACACTTTCAACCAGAAGCGAATTATGAGCGCGGTACAACCAAACAATGTGGCCATTCCGAAAATGACCATCCACGTGATCGCAGCTGGATGAAGTGGGACTCGCGCCAATTCTGTCGCAGAGCTAAATATGATCCCAATTCCGATGGTAACCGTCAATCCCATGACGACGGCAGGCAGACCTAACTTGACAGGCCTGGGGGCAGGGTAGCTCGGAGGGATTAGCGACAGATTAGCTCCGCAACGGTTGCAATACTTAACTTCAACTGAGATCTCGTGGCCACAGGACGGACAATACATAAAGCCTCCAGGTGATCCCTGCACTAGTCAAAAACGACTGCGCTTAATGTAACACCTACTTTATCGGAATCGAAATGATTTGACCTCTTGAGGGTACGCAGGAACCGCGCAAAATGTTCGGAGAGCGTGCACTCCGAGTAAGGATTTCTAGCTGTCCGCTGCTTCAGATCGTTCGGAAGGGTCCAATCCACTTTCGAGGGCTACTGAATTCGATAGGCTCTGTTTTTCCAGACTACAATTACAACCCCATTCAACTGTTCAGCGATGGCGCGCAGTCCCGGTTCATCAGCGACGAGGGCGCGAAACTGTTCCGAACCACGAGCGACCCTGATCGGAGTTCGTGAGTGGTCAAAAGCGGTGTCGACCCAAGCGTTGTCATCACGTACGAAACGCTTTCCTGAGATGGTACGAGTTTCCATCTCGGCCTTCTCGTTGGCCTTCTCATCGACCTTGCCCTTCTTCGCTGCGCTAGATGGACCACCGCGATCAGTTACAAGACCATCCAGCCGTCTGCTATTAAGCGGAACCGTGGAAGATCTGGGTGCAACCGAACGGTTTGGCCCGTGCTCGTCGCTTGGTGTAGGCGCATTCTTGTAAGCATCTCGCTGACTTTCCTGATCGTCCAGTTTTGCGCGTTGCTCTTTTGCAAGCTGGGTTGTCTTGTCGGCTTCAGTGTAAGTCGACGTAGCGGGCGCGGGCGCAGCTGCCTTTGGCTCTGGAGCATACCCTGGTTTCAACTCCGCCCGGTTACCGGCTTCTCCAGCTTGCCCGGCATCTTTCGATGCCAATGTGCCAGCTACCGCTCCAGTCCGGCTAGCCTCCTCCTGTCCAACTCGCCCCTGATTGTCTTGGAAATACTGCTCGCGTTTGTTTACATCATTAGCTTCGGGAGATGGGCCTTTCTTTTGCGGTGTTATGGAGTCCTGGAGTGTCGGCGAACCGGTCGACGTTTCAGTTTGTAAAGGCTCAACTTTGGCAGGCTCGGAGGGCGCCTCAACCCTGGCTACGTCACTACGCCTTGAGAATGGATGCTGCCGCATAGTCAGCAAGCCGATCCCAAAAACAGCAGTGAGAACAAGCGCCGGAACAGCAAAGCGTAGAACCGGTGGAGATAGAAGGCTGGCGAGTTTTTGCCAAAGAGTCGGGCGGCTCTTTTGTTCCGGAACTTCAGCATGGGTAGCAATGCCCGCCGCTTGGGTCAAATTGGCTATGATGCCGCGGCACATGTCGCAATCAGCCAGATGTTCGGTATAGCGAGCACGCGCCGGCGCAGGCACCAGACCTTCCGCATAAGAATTTAGTTCGTCAGCGTCGAGGTGATCCGAAGCTGCTCGATTTCCATCTCCTGAGTTCGACCCAAATGCCGATGCACCCCGCCCTTTCGCGAGAGCACGGAGTAGAAGGTCGATTTCATTGTTGTTAGCTTGTTTCATCCGCGTAATTCTCTGCCCTGTAGAGAACGCTCTCAACGCTGTTCGCTTGCGCAACAACCTATAGCGAAAAGCTCTACAATATGCTTTTTACCCTACAATCTCGTTTTCTTTCTTCATCAATAAACCCTCATTTGCCAGTAAGGGTTCGATATCCGCCTCCAGGTGGAGTGCAATCTCGGAGAATGCTCGTTCGGTTTCCGATTTAGTCCAGCCTTCATCGACCAGAATACTCTCGACCTGCTGCCTTAGCTCACCATGAACGCGGGTGAGCCGGCGACTTGCGGTTGCTTCGTGCACGCCCAGCACCGCGCCCGCTTCACGCAACCGGAGCCCGTCAAAGTAGTAGAGCTTTACCAACAAACGATCCTCTGCGGATAGTCGTTTGATCGAAGTCGCTAATGCTTTCTGCATTTGAGCGCCGGCGAGTTTCTTGGAGAGTTCAAGTTCCGGATTGGCAGTGTCGCCGTGTCCTGACCAATTGTTTTCCTCCTCGCCGTGCTGAATGATCCGATCAAAATCCGCGTCTTCTTCGGTCTGTACCAGCCGCGCTTGCTTACGATGCTGATCTACCGCGAGTTGAGCGACAACAGCGCGAAGCCAACCAGCCAGCGAACCACGCCCGGAGTAGTACGCAAGTTTGCCCGCCGGCTTACCATCCTCGCGAACGCGTAGGCCATGCAGTTCCGCCCAGATTGATTGCGCGAGGTCTTCAGCTCCTTCTTCATTTGAACTTGCAGAGCGGGCCGCTGAACGGACTGTTGCTGAGAAACGCTCGACGAGATCACTCCAGGCCTTTTGATTTCCCTGTTCGCAGGCGACAATCAGGCAGAGGTCATCGGCCTGAAGTTTATCGATAAAATCCTTGACGACTTCCAGCGACGCCTGTGGTTCATCGCGCAAAACATACTTATCAACCGCAGACCTGATTCGCGGTATTAGAGTTTCGCGGGACAACGAATGATCGTCGCCCGCGCGCGCGAGCAAAAGGCCGGCGCCCTCAGCAAAGAGCCTTTCGATTTGCGCTGTTCGTTGACTCACCGGAGACTCACAGAGGAGTTTTCGTAACCGTATGCGACCATAATGCTATCACGGTGTGCTCGTGATTTGTCCCTTCATTTGGAAGCTTGGATGTTCCGCAGGAGTTCAAGTTGCCGGACGATGCTTCCAAGTACTAACTTTGACACGCCCTGGACGGTGGGCTAGATTCAAATTTTACATGCCCGCGTAGTCGACCCCCTATGTTTCCCCTGGGTTTGAGGGATCTGGCGCTCGGGGGTATGGCCTGTTGAAAGTTGGTTTCCATGCTGAGAGTTACAGAGATATTTCGCTCGATTCAAGGTGAATCCACCCATGTAGGGCGGCCCTGCACATTTGTGCGCTTGACGGGTTGCCCGATGCGCTGTGTGTGGTGCGATAGCGAATACACGTTTACCGGCGGCGAATACTTCAGCCTCGACGACGTCATGAAGCAAGTGCGCGCGTTCGATTGCAAGCTAGTCGAAGTAACCGGCGGCGAGCCGCTTGCCCAGCGCGAGTCGTTTGCGCTCATCGAATGTTTGTGTTCCGAAGGTTTTGAGGTGTTGGTGGAAACGGGAGGCTACGTTTCAACCGAAGATGTCGATCCGCGAGCAGCAATTATTCTGGATGTAAAGTGTCCCGCTTCGGGTGAGGAAGCACGTAACCATTGGCCAAACCTTGAACGTTTGCGTCCAGATAAGGACGAAGTCAAATTTGTGATCGCGAATTCTGCAGATTGGACCTATGCGCTGGAAACAATCAGACGTTACGAGTTAAGCAAACGCGCCCGGGCTGTTCTCATTTCACCTGCCTGGGACACAGTGGATCTCAAGGATATGGCGGAGTGGGTGTCTAGCAGCGGACTTGATGTTCGTATGCAGCTCCAACTTCACAAGTATATCTGGGGACCGGAAGCACGAGGAGTTTGATGGGCGGGCATGATGAAGCAGCCTACGACGCTTCTGAAGTAATCGAACCTGAATCAGATCGCTCCGGCCTCGCCGTTTGCTTGATGTCGGGTGGCATGGACTCATGCGTGACGGCTGCCATAGCGAACGAGGAGGCCCAAGAGCTTGCCTTTCTTCACGTTTCCTATGGCCAGCGAACTGAGGATCGTGAGCGTCGTGCTTTCGAAGAAATTGCCGACCACTACGCGGTCAACCAGCGACTGGTTGTTTCGCTGGACCACCTGGCTAAGATTGGCGGCTCATCGTTAACTGACAGAAACATAGCTGTCACCCCAGCGAACCTTTCCGCCCCTGGCATACCGACAAGTTACGTGCCCTTTCGCAATGCGCATCTTCTTTCTGTCGCCACAAGTTGGGCCGAGGTAATCGGCGCCAGCTACATATACATAGGCGCCGTAGCAGAAGACTCCTCCGGCTATCCTGATTGCCGGCCTGAATATTACAAAGCGTTTCAGCGCGTCATAACGGCCGGCACAAAACCCGAAACTCGGATTGAGATCAAGACTCCCGTCATTGCAATGAAAAAGTCGCAAATAGTGGAATTGGGACAAAAACTGAATGCCCCGCTCGAACTTACATGGTCTTGCTATGTGCAGTCCGACGAGGCATGTGGAGACTGCGATTCGTGTGCTTTGCGGCTGCGGGCCTTTCGCGCCGCGGGTGTGAGAGATCCGATTCCATATCTGCTTGACAGTAAGCGGTTTGCTTATTAACGTTAATCAGATCCTAGCGAGTCAACTACAACCAGAGACGGGGCGAGCGCATCTTATGTGCTCTCCTGTAATCCATATCACCTGTACTATATCTTAGGGAGGAAGTTTAAATGTTTCGCAGATACTTTTTGCCGGTCCTCGCCAGCATGGCTCTCGTCTTCACCGCCAGTCTGGTGGTGTCAGCACAGAACGGCCAGCTCCGCGGGCACGTAACTCTGAAGCAAGCTGATGGGACGGTGGTTCCTGCCGTCAATGCCGTAGTCGACGTCTTCCGCACTGACATACCCGCTCATTTTGAGTTGAAGACTAACAAGAGTGGCGAGTTTGTTCATGCAGGTTTGCCCCTTCAAGGCACATACACGCTGGCGTCTAGTATGCCCGGTGCTCAGCCCTACTATCTACCCAACGTCAAAGCCGGAAGAGACCAGGACTATCAAATGGAAATGGCGACCGGGGACGGCAGACGTCTGACAATCGCTGAGATCAATACGCTAATGGCGAAGACTCCCGGTTCCACTCCCGCGAAGGAAAGCTCTGAGGACAAGGCGAAGCGCGAAGAAATACTAAAGAAGAACAAGGAGATCGAGGAAAGTAACAAGCGCGCCGAGGCCTCAAATGCAATAGTGGATCGAACGTTCAAAGCCGGCAACGAAGCCCTCAGGGCCAAGAACTATGATGTGGCGATTGCCCAATTTGACGAAGGTTTGGCTGCCGACCCCGAGCATCCGGGTATCCCGGCCTTATTAACTAACAAAACCCTGGCCTTAACCGCCAGGGGCGTTGAGAAATATAACAACGCTGTAAGGTCTACGGACGACGCAGCAAAAAACTCGGGGATCGAAGCGGCAAAGAAAGACTGGACGGCCGCTAACGAATCCAGCTTGAGGGCGATCAAGCTACTAAAAGCAACGCCCGCGCCGACCGATCCAGCAGCAGCCAAAAATTCCCAGGTGAATTTGTATTTCGCGCTCTTGGCGAGGGCCGACGCCGCGCGGCTTTTTGTGACAAAGGTCGACCAGACTCAGGTTGACGCAGGCGTAACTGCCTATCAGGAGTACATGGCAGCGGAGACTGATGCGGTCAAGAAGTCAAAAGCCGAACACGACTTGGCACAAATGCTTTTTGACGCCAATGCCTTTGACCGCGCGCTCGCGGAGTATCAGAAGATTCTCGAAACCACCCCAGACGACCTGAACGCCCTTCTCCGGGCTGGCCAAGCGCTTTTCAACATTGGCGCCATGAACAACGACAAGACAAAGTACCAGGACGCGGCGAACTATCTGGCCCGTTTTGTTGAGAAAGCACCGGATACCGACCCACTCAAGTCAGATGCCAAGGCAATTCTGGATACTATGAAAGACCAGGCAAACGTTAAACCCGAAAAGTCAGCAGCTCCGGCGCGCCGCACGCGGCGTCCGTAAGCGGAAAAGAAGCTGAATGTGTCAAAAGGCTGCACCTGGGGGTTCACTCCCCGGGGTGCGGCCTTTTTAATTGACCGATTGTCCGTGGCATTTCGGGAGTCTTGCGGCTTTCTGAAAGCGAGAATACTGGCCCCCGGCCGGGCTCCCACAGATTGGAAAAAAGGCACTGCTCCCAGCAATTTACTAGAAAAATTTCGTCCTTGACACTCCTTCGTTCAACTTGTACTATGTCTGCCAAACGGTGTTTACCACACCGTCCGCCGTTGACCTAACTCCCACTCTGGACAGCCATTTCTCGCTAGGATCGCTGGCCCTTCTCGTGGATCAACTCTTAGATTTCTCAATACCGGGGTACAAATGTCGGCAAAACTAGGCGAAATTCTCGTTCGTGAGAATCTCATAAGCCCCCAACACCTCCGCGAGGCTCTTGACTACCAGCGAGAGCATGGCGGTCGTTTGGGCTTTAACCTTGTGAAATTGGGGCTGGTCTCTGATGACATGATCACCGCCGTCCTCTCACGGCAATACGGCATTCCCTCCGTTAACCTGGACCTCTTCCAGATCGACTCCCAAGTCCTCCACCTCATTCCTCAAGAAGTTGCGCAAAAGTATTCCGTCCTCCCACTTTCTCGTGTTGGCGCGAGCCTGACACTCGCCATGGTCGATCCGACGAACGTCTTCGCTATGGACGACGTCAAGTTCATGACTGGCCTCAACGTGGAGCCGGTAGTCGTTGCCGAAGCCAGTATTCAGCAAGCAATCGCCAAGTACTACGGATCCTCCAGGGAAATTGAGTTGTCATCGATTGCTGTGGATGACATGGTTTTAGACGCAGCCGCTGTGACCAAGGGTACCAACGGCGGCATTACAAATGCTGATCTTGTTTCGCTTGACACCATCGACTTCGATCAGGACCGTACGGAAGACATTGAAGTAGTTGAAGACAACGAAGAGATCGACCTCTCCACGCTCTCAAGAATCAGCGAAGACGCCCCGGTCGTCAGACTGGTGAATGTGCTCCTGGTCGACTCACTTCGGCGCGGAGCATCCGACATTCACGTCGAGCCATATGAGAAAGAGCTTCGCATTCGTTTCCGTATCGACGGCGTGTTGTACGACGTGATGCGTCCACCACTCAAAATGCGCGACGCTCTAATCTCGCGTATCAAGATCATGTCGAAGCTCGACATCTCTGAAAAGCGCCTGCCACAGGACGGTCGTATTAAGATTAAGGTCAAAGTTGACAACCGCTCCCGTGAGCTGGACTTTCGTGTTTCCAGCTTGCCGACTCTGTTTGGCGAGAAAGTTGTGCTTCGTCTCCTCGATAAGGAAAACCTGATGCTTGACATGACGAAGCTCGGTTTCGAGCCCGAATCACTCGTCAAGTTTCAACGAAACATTTCAAAGCCCTATGGAATGGTTCTGGTCACCGGCCCGACTGGAAGCGGTAAAACCAACACACTCTATTCCGCGCTCCAGTCTCTCAACACGGTTCAGACCAACATTATGACCGCTGAGGATCCGGTTGAGTTCAACCTGATGGGTATCAACCAGGTCCAGATGAAAGAGCAGATAGGCTTGAACTTTGCTACCGCCCTGCGCGCCTTTCTCCGCCAGGATCCCAACATTGTTCTGGTCGGTGAAATCCGTGACTTTGAAACGGCGGAAATTGCGATCAAGGCAGCCTTGACGGGCCACCTCGTGCTCTCAACGCTGCACACGAACGACGCTCCTTCCACAATTTCACGACTCATGAACATGGGTATTGAGCCATTCCTGGTGGCGACATCAGTGAACTTGATTCAAGCGCAGAGACTCATTCGTCGCATCTGCAAAGATTGTAAAGTCGAACACCCAACCCCGCTTGAGGCCCTCGTGGAAGTCGGGTTCTCCGCGGAGGAGGCGAAGTCGATGAAGACATACAAAGGAAAGGGCTGCACTACTTGTAATAACACTGGCTACAAAGGACGAGTTGGTCTCTATGAAGTAATGGAGATTACCGACGATATTCGCGAACTGATACTGATTGGTGCTTCGGCCCTGGAATTGAGAAAGAAAGCGGTTGAAGACGGAATGATCACCCTACGTGAATCCGGATTGCATAAAGTTCGCGCCGGAATAACCACTATCGAAGAAGTAATCCGCGAAACGGTGGCCTAACCCGAAAGAGGAAAAATATGTTGCGTACAATTACCTTATCTCTATTGATGTTGATTTCAGTCGTAATCATGCTTCCTTTCGCCAGCTCAACGGCGCATGGAATTCGCCAAAGTTCCGCAGCTCAGCCTCACCGTCGCTACCGTCGTCACTCGCGCGCCTGGTGGCGTCGTCACCGCGCACGCATGCGCCTACGCCGGGCCGCAGCGCTCGCCCATCGCAATGCACCGCTTGGTCCTGTTTTTGCCACCGCAAAGAGCCCAGAGGTTTCGACCCCTGTCCTTAACACCCTGCCAGTTGGCTGGGACAATGCCACCCTTGCAAAGGGCGGTGAAGTCAAATTCCGAACTGAATCCAACTCCAGCGTTCCGAGCCAAGGCTCTCTCGCAGTAGTTGCCCGCAGCCGTCCGAATCCAGGCTACCTGACCCAGCGGGAACAACGCACGATGCTCGCCGGTGTTTCTTTTTCAGACTTGCGCCGCATCGCGATCGACAAAATGATCAATGCGGGTGGTTGGGTTGTGAACGATTACGAGCGTACGGTCAATGGCGCACGTGTTTTCGTTGTGATTGCCCAGACTCCCGCCGATGCTCGTTCACCTGAGAAGTCATGGAATTTCTACTTCGCAGAAGTTGACGGAAAAATCTACAGCTTGACGCTAAACACACCCTTACAGTTTTCAGACAAGTTGGGTGCCGAAGGCGAGCGGTTCCTGTCTTCGTTTAACGTCAAAGCCAACTCAAACACAGAATCAGCAGCGCGACAATCCAAATAGCGCAAGTCCCCTGCTGGATACAGACGCCCCGACAAGAACCTTCCAGGAGCAGCTTTTCAATGTCAATAACTGAATCAACCCCACAGATTTCACTCTCAGAGCTGCTGCGTAAGCTCTCCGAGCTTGGCGGCTCCGACCTTCACATCACGACGGGCTCAGCTCCACAGTGTCGTGTCGATGGACATCTGCGACCGCTTGACGGCTATCGTCACCTGACTGCCGCCGATACGAAGCAACTGGCATATTCCGTTCTAACAGACGCGCAGAAGCACCGGTTTGAGGAAGCCCTCGAACTGGACTTCTCTTTTGGTGTCAAAGGTCTGTCGCGTTTTCGCGCAAATCTCTTCAATCAAAGGGGTGCAGTCGGCTGTGTTTTCCGTGCCATCCCGTATGAGATCAAAGCCTTCGAAGATCTGGGACTTCCAGAAGTGGTGAGGCAGTTATGCGCCAAACCGCGTGGATTGATTCTCGTGACCGGCCCTACCGGCTCTGGTAAATCGACTACGCTCGCCTCGATGATTGATAAGATCAACCGCGATCGTCATGAGCATATTCTGACCATTGAAGATCCGATTGAGTTTCTCCACAGTCATAAGAACTGTCTGATAAACCAGAGAGAGGTCAACGCCGACACACATGGATTCAGCGATGCTTTGAGAACCGCTCTGCGACAGGATCCCGATGTAGTACTCGTCGGCGAAATGCGCGACCTTGAGACTATTGAATCGGCATTGCGAATTGCTGAAACAGGTCACCTTACGCTGGCAACCCTGCACACAAATTCCGCGGCCTCGACAATTAACCGCATCATTGACGTCTTCCCTTCCGATCAGCAATCGCAGATCCGGGCGCAGCTTTCGCTCGTGTTGGAAGGCATTCTCTGCCAGGCATTACTTCCCCGCGCTGAAGGTAAGGGACGAGCCATGGCTTTGGAGATATTGGTTCCTAACGGCGCTATCAGAAACTTGATCCGCGAGGATAAGGTCCACCAGATCTACTCGATGATGCAGACCGGCCAAGACAAGTATGGAATGCAAACATTCAATCAGGCCCTGGCATCTCTCTATCACAAGCGTCAGATAACCCTCGATAGCGCATTGGCCCGATCCTCCAATGTTGACGAGTTGAAGGAACTGATAGACCGAGGAGCCGGACTCAACACCGGCAACGGCAACAAACCTCACCCGAGCCCGTACGCCCAGGGACGGCCTGTGGGAGTTCGACCAACCAAATAGACTCTTAGATTCTGGAGCTAATCAGCTATGCCTACTTATGTATTCAAGGGCCGCAATAAGCTAAACGAAATCGTCGTTGGCGAACGAGTGGCTGACAACCGAGAAGCTTTACGAACAATTCTTCGTCGCGAGAAAGTCACCCTCACGTCCGTTAAGGAAAAAGGTCGCGAGATTGGAATCCCTAAGATTGGTGGCAAGAAGAAAGTCAAGTCCAAGGACCTTTCCATCTTCACGCGCCAGTTTTCAGTGATGATTGATGCAGGCTTGCCTCTGGTTCAGTGCCTGGAAGTTTTGGCGCAACAGCAGGACAACAAGTTCTTCAAGCAGGTCTTGTTACAGGTTCGTCAGGATGTTGAGGAAGGCTCGACACTGGCCACCGCGATGGCACGTCATCCGAAGGTGTTTGACAACCTCTACTCGAACATGGTGGAAGCTGGCGAAACCGGCGGTATCCTCGATCTGATTCTGCAACGTCTCTCAACAGTCATCGAAAAGATGGTGAAGTTGAAGCGGGACGTTGTCTCCGCAATGATCTACCCCTCGGCGGTGATCATACTTGCCGTCGGCGCTGTTGCGGTAATCATGGTGGTCGTAATTCCAGCGTTTCAAAACATCTTTCTTGGTTTGCTAGGACCGGGAGAACAGCTACCTTTACCAACACGAATCGTCACCGGCATCAGCTCCTTCATGGCTGGATGGGGCGGTCTTTTTATTCTGATCGGTCTCATATCTTTCGCTGTTGCTTTTCGCTATTACTATAAGACGCCTGGTGGTAGAAAGGTCATCGATCAACTTAGCTTAAAGGTTCCGCTTCTAGGCGGAATCCTTCAGAAGATTGCGGTAGCGCGATTCTCCCGCACGCTTTCCACTCTCCTCTCTTCCGGTGTGCCTATTCTTCAATCGCTCGAGATCACTGCAAAGACAGCGGGCAATGTGATTATCGAGAATGCGATCATGGCCGTGCGCGCCGGCGTGGAACGAGGCGAAAGCTTTGTCGATCCTTTGAAAGCCACCGAGGTCTTTCCACACATGGTGGCGCAGATGGTGGGCATTGGTGAACAGACCGGCGCCCTTGACGCAATGCTCGGCAAGATCGCTGATTTCTACGAACAGGAAGTAGATGCGGCGATCGCTAACCTGCTGACGCTCATGGAGCCCATCTTGATCGCCTTCCTGGGCATCACAATCGGCTCGATCGTCATTGCTATGTATCTACCGCTCTTCACCCTTATCGGGAAACTTTCTCAAAGCCACTAAGTCAAGACAGTTCGAAGCGATTTGCAGACTAAGAAAGGGAGGCCATGAGGCCTCCTTTTCCATTGCTATCCTCTGGCCTTCACCGCTGGCTCTAGCCCGCAGAGGGTCCCCGCTGCACCTTGTTAGAAGACACTTTTGCAATCGCTTCGGTTAGGCATCGCGGACACAAACAGTCCTCGTGGTTTGCGGTCGGTGGGGCGATGTGTGGAAGCTCATGGCACCAACAACTATCGTCTCCAGCTAGCAAGCCACAGGTAAAACTCCCGCCGCAATTTGAACAAGCCTTTTGCTCTGCTTGACTGAATCCTGATTGTTGAACCATGCGATGGCTTTCCTCACTCACTCTTCTCAGGAAGTCCTGCGGAAGGAGTGGCGTTGAAGAGATCGACCCGTCGGAAGGCTGAGGCCGGACCTTCCCACGCGAATAGATCGGGATGAAAGAGATGGGCAAGAAGTTCTGTGCCCTCCACTACTCTGGGTCCGGGTCGCGCGAAATATGAGTTCGCATCTACCGCAAATACTTTGCCATCATCTACTGCCGGAAGATCGGACCAACCAGGATAGTTTGTAAGCTGCGGCGTTTGTTCGATTACTTGCTCGAGGTTGAATCCGCAGGGAGTAATGATCAGTATCTCGGGCGCCCAGTTCACAACATCACTCCACGCGATGCGAACAGAGTCGTTTCCCCTGCGAGCAAGCGCATCCACACCGCCCGCGATTTCGACCATCTGCGGCATCCAGTGGCCGCTGCAATAGATCGGATTCAACCACTCAATGCAAAACACACGCGGGCGATCCTTCAGGTTTCTAGTGGCAACTTTGATCTTTTCTAATCTCTTGCGGCCTGTCGCAATCAACCTTTCCGCCTCTTCAATGCGACCCGTTGCCTCACCCAGTTGGCGCAAGTTCGCGGCAATCTCTTCCAGCGACTGTGGAGTTAACCAAAGAACTTCAGGCTTCTTGGTGAGTAAGCTCAAAACCTCGCTCACCTCGTTTCCGGATGGGGCGCAGACCTGACACAAGTTTTGCGTCAGGATCAAATCGGGCGCGAGTTCTTGCAATAGTGCTTCATCAACCTGATAGAGACTCAAACCGTCGCGCATTCTTTGAGCAACTGCTGCATCGATCTCTGCCTGGCTCATGCTCTCTATGGGAAGAACGTTGCGAACGACAATCGGTTTGCCCACGACGTCGGGTGGGTAGTCACACTCGTGCGTGACGCCGGCTAGTTGGTCGGCAAGGCCCAGAGCGCACACCATCTCCGTAGCTGAAGGAAGAAAAGAAACGATTTTTTGTGGCGTTGTCATATCAAGAGACAAAATAACCGTAGGAGCGGCACTCCGTGGCCGCCCCTTTGATACGAAAGATGCCGCCTACAAATGGTCGACTCCTACTCTCAAAAAGGGGCGGCTACGGAGTGCCGCCCCCCTACAACTACCACGCAATACCATAGTCTTCCCCATGATTACTCGAGCCGCCCCACATCGTCCCATGTTTCTGGTCAAGCATGATCGCGTTAATCGGACCTGAGGTGCGTTCCTCGAAGGTCAATTCATAACCCATCCTCCGTAGCTCCGAGCGAATCCATGGCGGCATCGAATCGGCGAGCAAGATGCGACCGGGCCTCGTCTCGTGCTCGCCAAATGAACTACGCATCTGAAAGCTATTGATGTTTGGTGCCTCGACTGCTTCCTGCACCGTCATTCCAAACTCAACCACGTTCAAGAAAAACTGCAGCAGGTTTTGATCCTGACTGTCGCCTCCCTGGACCGAAAAAGCGAGATAAGGTTTGCCGTCCTTCATGGCCAACGTAGGCGTGAGCGTGACGCGTGGATGCTTGCCCGGCTCGATTACGTTGAAGGGATTTTCCGACGCGTCTGTTACAAAACTTTGAGCGCGCTGGCTCAATCCTACGCCGGTGTGTCCAGCAATGACTGCGGGAACCCAGCCACCACTTGGTGTCACTGAGACGAGCCAGCCTTCCTCGTCTGCAGCCTCAACTGAAGTGGTACCAGCATAAAACGATCGTTGGAAGTCGTCCTCAGCTCCCTCGGGCGTTAGACGTTGGCTGATAGGCTGAACCGTGTCTTGAGTCGCCGTTGGAGTAGAAGTTGTTGTATTCGACCGTGGCTTGTTCCATTTCTCCAGCAGCGCACGATAAGGATTGGTCTGACTCTGGAATGGATAGGGGTCGCCCGGGCCCGCGTTCGGGTCATTGCGTTCCCAGTTGATCTTCGCGGCCCGTTGCTTTGCATAGTCTTTTGACAACAATCCACCTATTGGTTCCTCGGGCAGAAAATACTGGTCACCGTAATAAAAATCGCGGTCGGCGAAAGCAAGATTCATCGCCTGGTAGAGCGCGTGGATGTAGCGCGAACTGTTGTAGCCCATCTCTTTCAGATTTGAGTTCTCAAGGATGTTCAGCGCTTCAAGCATGGCCGGGCCTTGAGTCCAGTGCGTAAGTTTGAAAACCTCGATGCCACGGTAATTCGTTGTAACAGGCTCTTCTATCCTGACTTTCCAATTGGCGAGATCAGCCGTCGTAATCAGTCCACCTTCTTCCTTAACACCACGGGCTAGTTCGCTGGCGATGTCGCCCTTGTAGAAACGATCATAGGCTGCGTAGATAGCTTCCTTACGATTCTTTCCCGCCGCGAGAGCCTGTTGTTCAGCGTCAACGAGTTTGCGTAGCGTCGCAGCAAGATCCGGCTGGCGGAAAACTTCTCCTGGCTCCGGTGCTTCGCGTTTCGATCCGAGATGCGGCAGCATAACTTCGCGCGAATAGCGCCACTGCTTCAGCCACTTTTTCTCACGCTCGATGGTGTTGGATAGTTGTGCTTCGATCGGATAGCCATCAGCCATTTGGATCGAGGGCGCGAGAACGTCCTTAAGACTTAACTTGCCATACTCTGCGAGCATCACCATGATGCCGCCCGGTGTGCCCGGCGTCACTGCCGCAAGCGGACCGTACTCGGGCGGATATTTCATCTTCTTTGATTTGTAAAAGTCTGCGGTCGCGCCGGTAGGGGCCACTCCGAGTGCATTGATGCCAACGACTTTTCCAGTGTGCGGATTGTAGATGAGTGCCTGGGTCTCACCACCCCACGACAGCGTGTCCCACATCGTGGAGGTGGCCGCGATCATTGCGCAGGCCGCGTCTACCGCGTTGCCGCCCTTCTGAAAGATCATGGATCCAGCTGTGGCTGCGAGCGGCTTACCGGTGATGGCCATCCAATGTTTGCCGTGAAGAGGCGGCTTTTGCGTTCGTTGCGCCACGAAGTTCGACGGTAACGTCATGACCATCGTGAGCAAAATGACTACGCTCGTGACCAGGCTTGTTTTCTCTATTGCATGCATCGATTGTTCTCCTCAATACGCCGGAACCTTACGGCTCAATCTGGTGAAACATTTGTTTCTTCTGTCTGCCTGTTGGTATAGCTGGCAAAGATCTGTCCGCATAGCAGCAACGTCGCCGCCGAGAGCTACCAGGATCGAAGAGTTTGGCAACTGTCTGTTTGGCAATCGAGGCTATCCCCAACGTGATGGCTTGTGGTTTACCCACTTAGTCTCACACAACATGTTGCCGACGGCAATCTCCCACTCGTCAACGACTGATGGCCAGCCTGATTCGGCAATCCAAACATGCACGGACACTGAACGCTAACAAGCCCTTTAGCTCGGAACTGCGTGGCAAACCGAAGCGGGCCACCGAGACCCAGGCGTTCCCAGTAAGAGTATTGACAATTGGAAATAACCGGAATAGTGTCCTCGACGAAAGCTAGTACGCCGCGCGCTCACTGAGAAATCAACCCTCTGTCATACTGGAATGCATTTTGATCTTGTTCCGCTAAGTTTCATTCTCACAATATTTCTTCTGGATTGGAGCCTCGAATGTCTTCGACTCAGACCTTCACCGATGATGTATTTATCAGCTATCGCCATCTGGACAATGAGCTGCTGGATGAGCAAGGCAAAGGTTGGATTGACAACTTCCACGAGCGCTTTGAGAGCGTTCTCGGCGAGGCGTTAGGTTACGAGCCTTTGATATGGCGCGATCCAAGGCTGCCGGGCAACGCCTACTTCGCCGACGTACTTGAGGAACGAATCAAGAACACGGCAGTCCTGATATCCATTCTGTCGCCCGGTTACGTTCAGTCTGATTGGTGTATGGGCGAGTTGCGGGAGTTTTGCCGATTGGCAGAGAAGAAGGGCGGCCTGAGCGTAGGTGACAGATTGCGCGTCATGAAAGTTGTTAAGACACACATTGATCGCGCGCAGCACCCGCCGGAGTTTCAAAAGCAACTTGGTTACGAGTTTTACGAAATAGACAAGATGACTCAGAGGCCCGTTGCCTTTGGGCAGGAGCTCGGCCGCCACCGCGACCAAAGATACTGGAGCAAACTTGACGACCTCGCCTGGGATGTCAAACAAGTTCTCTCCGTCATCAATCCTCGCGCTCACATTCCAGCCGCGGGCTCAGTCTTTTCCCGCGTGCAGGGAACCGTCTACCTTGCGCAGACAACCAGAGATCTGAGCACTGAGCGTGATCAAATCAAACGCGAGTTGCAGAATCGTGGATACGACATTCTTCCCGCCGATGAGCTTCCTCTCATCTCACCCAACTACGAAGAAGCTGTGCGCGATTGCGTTTCCCGCGCAAAGCTTTCGGTGCACCTAATCGGCGGGAGTTACGGCATCGTTCCTGAAGGTGCTGGCAGCCGCTCGATAGTGCGCCTGCAAAATGAGATCGCCGCGGAACGTAACCGTGATCAGGCATTCTCAAGATTGTTGTGGATGCCTGTCGGACTGACGCCGCACGAGGAGGTGCAGGCACAGTTTATCGAGCATCTCCGGACTGACCCCGCCACGCAGCAGGGTGCGGAACTGTTACAGACAACGCTGGAAGAGCTCAAGAATGTCATCCAACTGCGCCTGAGCAGCAACGGGGATAATCGTAAGGAGGAACAGTCCGGTGAGACGCCCGCAAAAATCTACCTAATCTTTGATAGGCGTGATCTGGATGGCGTCGTTCCCTTGAATGATTACCTCTCAGTCGACAAACGCTATCAGGTGTTGCTGCCGCTCATTGAGGACGAAGGAGCGGATGACAGCCAGGCGTTCGAAATTCACAAGGACAATCTCGCGCAATGTGACGCGGTGTTGATCTACTACGGCAACGCCAACCAAGTGTGGTTTGAGTACAAGCGACGCGACCTCAAGAAACTTGTCGGCCTTGACCGCAAGAGTCTCTTGGCGGCTGAAGCCGTCTATGTGGCTTCACCAAAGACTCCACATAAGCAACTCTTTAACAGCCCCGATACGTTGGTAATCAAAAACTTCCAAGATTTCTCACCGGCAGTTTTAGATTCCTTCGTTGCCCGTGTCCAAACCGCGGCGAAAGGAGCAAACGATGCAAGAAATTGATCACTCAGGCAATCCCTTCCCCGGCTTGCGACCTTTTGAATCCAGCGAAACGCACCTCTTTTTCGGGCGCGACGGTCAGAGCGAGGAACTACTCCGGCGGCTGAAGCGCACCCGCTTTCTCGCCGTCGTCGGCACTTCCGGCAGCGGCAAGTCCTCGCTCGTGCGCGCCGGACTGCTCCCTGCGCTGCAAGGTGGGCTAATGGCAAGCGCTGGTTCCGATTGGCGCATCGCGATCCTTCGGCCGGGCGGCGATCCGATTGGCAATCTCGCTCGCGCACTGGCATCACCTGCGGTGTTGGGCTCAGGTGACGAAAAAAGCGCCGGCATGCAGGATGTTCTAACTGAGACAACTCTCAGGCGTAGCAGTCTTGGTCTTGTCGAGGTGGTTCGTCGTGCTCGTACGAAACTCAATGATAAGGGGCAGTCACTCTTTCCCGAGTATGAGAATTTACTCGTTGTCGTCGATCAGTTCGAGGAGTTGTTTCGTTTCAAGCAACTCATTGAAGAGGAAAACTCCAAAGAGGACGCCGCAGCTTTCGTCAAGTTATTGCTCGAAGGCGCAGGACAAAAGGCTGAGAAGATTTACGTTGTGCTCACCATGCGCTCAGACTTCCTGGGCGACTGTTCTCAGTTTTATGAATTACCCGAGGCGATTAACAACGGTCAGTACTTGATCCCGCGCATGACGCGCGACGAGCGACGCGAAGCCATCAGTGGTCCAGTGGCGGTCGGTCAGGGTTCGATGAGTGAGCCCCTCGTCAATCAACTGCTCAACGACGTCGGCGACAATCCCGATCAACTTCCCATCCTCCAGCACGCTTTGATGCGCACCTGGGACCACTGGCTCACCCGCCGTCGCAACGGAGACCCGATAGACATTCCGGATTACAACGCTATCGGCGGCATGGCCGAAGCGCTGTCGCGACATGCGGATGAAGCCTACGCGGAACTCACTGACAGCCAGAAAGTGATCGCCGAAAAACTATTCAAAGGCTTAACCGAAAAGGGTGCAGATAACCGCGAGATACGCCGCCCGATGGAAGTGCAGGAGATTTGCGAGCTGACGGGCGCGGACGAAGCCGCAGTCATCGCGGTCATCGAAGTGTTCCGGCAAGAAGGTAGATCGTTTCTCATGCCGCCGCCGACCGACCCACTGACGGGCACGCGCGTTTTCTTAAACCGCGAGTCACTGATCGACATTTCACATGAGAGCCTCATACGCAACTGGGACCGCTTGAAAACCTGGGTGGATGAGGAGTCGCGTTCGGCACGCATCTATCGCCGGCTGGCTGAGACCGCCGTGCTGTACAAGGAAGGCGGCGCTGGTCTTTGGCGCGATCCAGATCTGGGAGTCGCCCTTACCTGGCGTGACCAAAGCAATCCGAACGAGGTGTGGGCGCGACGTTATCACCCTGAATTTGCATCAGCGATGAGTTTTCTTGACGAGAGTGTTACTGCGCGTGATGCACACATTGCCGCAGAGGAGGCGCACCGCAGAAGAGAGATCAGACGTACCCGTCTCACAGCATTGATTTTCGCCTTGGCCTTTCTTTTCTCACTAGCGATGGGTGTTTATGCTTACGGCAAAAAGAACGAGGCGCAAACGGCGTTGGGAGAAGCGAGAAGGCAGCAGGCCATCGCCGAGAACGCACTAGCCGAGGCAAATGTCGAGCGTGACAGAGCCAAAACCGCTCAGAAAACCGCGGATGAGCGAAAGAACGCGGCGCTCGTCGCGCGAACGGAGGCTGACAAACGTGCTGAAGAGGCGAGGATAAGTGCGGCAGCGGCAGAGAAGGCGCGCCGGGTATCGGAAGCGGCTAAGAATGAGGCGAAGGCCAGAGAAAAGGAGGCTCTCGCCGCCGCTCAGGAAGCCGTCAAACAAATCAACGAGAACCGCAGACTTCTTTATAGTTCCAATATCGGTGTCGCGCAAAAGCGCATCGAAGACAATAACCTCGAGGGAGCGGAGAAGCTACTGAGTGACTTGGTTTACGACCCGTCAAAGGGCGCTCGGATTAGAGTTTCGAACGCCGTGCTGAACGAGGACTCCGAGGATTTGCGCGGCTTCGAGTGGTATTTCCTTTGGCGACTCGCCAACCGAAAACTTGCGACATTGACGTTAGATAAGAACTCCTCGCCAACTTCGTCACCGGCGTCTTCTGGTCCATTACCAGGTACTGGCGAGCCCACCAGTTCCGTAGTCGCGTTACCCAACTGGGAAACTTCAGGAGCTTCCGAGAACATGAATTGGTGGTTGATTGGCAGCAGTAGCGACAAGTCTTTGACGCTTTGGCCGGGGCTCGCCAGTAAGACGACGTCAACCTGGCCCAGGAAGGAAGCGATTACGGCTATTGCGGGTACAAATAGCATTGATACTAAGGGGGCCCGAACGATTCTGATGGCGCTGGGCGGACGCAGAATCGTCGAGATTCAAACTCTTGGAGGATCCTCGAAAAGCCAATTCGAAACCTTGGATACTATCAACTTGAGAAGTCAGAATAGTCCGACTGCACTTCAATTCTCACCAAATGGTCTCCTCGCAATCGGGAACGGTGCTACGTTTATCCTGTGGCAGCAATATCCCAAGGAAACTATCGTGCTCGCCGAGGGCGGTACGGGACTTCCGTCGCTGCAGTTCATCGATGAAGGCAAGACGCTCATTACCTGTGATGGAAAGAAGCTCAGGCGCTGGGATGTGGCAACACGACAGTCTTCGGCGATCGAGCTGTTGCGTCCGAATGATTACGAGCCAACCATCAAGTCGCTGGCAGTGACACCTGATGGATCGATGATAGTAACAGCCGAAGATAACCAGTTTACTGTTTGGAGAGTTGAGAAGACTGACGCTACAAAATATTCAAGTACACTGGAATGGCCTGCCCACAAAGAACCAGGTGAAGGGTTTGTCGATTCACACTACGATCTTAAAGTGGCCATATCACCCGATGGCAAGCTTCTGGCAACCGGTGACGGTACAGACATAAAAAATGGCGGAGGGGTGAAGCTGTGGGATCTTACCAGCAAGCGCCTGAAGGAACCACTCACTCTGACAGATGTTGAGTATCCTACCTCGCTTGCCTTCTCGAGTGATAGTAAGAGACTCGCAATTGGAGGACGCAGAGCCGTTCAGTTGTGGGATGTAGCCGAGAAACAGGTGTTTCGTCCCGTACTGAACCTTGGACCAGTGAAACGACTCGTCGCAGATTCCAACCGTCAGCATTTCATCACCCTGACTGGAGATGAGATGACTTTATGGCTAACAGACAAATTGGAAAATGAGTCTGATGACTATCACAAACTCGGTGGTTCAGCTTTTGTGAAGTCCGTGGCCTTCTCGCCAGACGGCAAGACGCTCGCTTCGGCCAGCGCTGACCAGACCGTGAAGCTATGGGACGTCGGTAAGCGGCACGAGCTAGCCACGCTCCACGGACACTCATCTTTAGTCCATTCCGTGGCCTTCTCGCCAGACGGCAAGACGCTCGCTTCGGCCGGCGCTGACCGTACCGTGAGGCTGTGGGACCTCGGTACGCGGCACGAGCTAGCCATGCTCCAGGGACACTCAGATTCTGTCTTTTCCGTTGCCTTCTCGCCAGACGGAAAGACGCTCGCTTCAGCGAGTGCTGACCGGACCGTGAAGCTGTGGGACCTCGGTACGCGGCGCGAGCTAGCCACGCTCGAAGGACACGCAACAGGGGTCCTTTCCGTGGTCTTCTCGCCAGACGGCAAGATACTCGCTTCGGCCGGTTTCGACTTCACCGTGAAGCTGTGGGACCTCGAAACGCGACAGAACCCAGCCACGCTTAAGGGACACTCAGATTCTGTCTATTCCGTGGCCTTCTCGCCAGACGGCAAGACACTCGCTTCGGCCAGTGATGACCAGACCGTGAAACTGTGGGACCTCGACACGCGCCGGGAACTAGCCACGCTTAAAGGACACTCAGATTCTGTCTATTCCGTGGCCTTCTCGCCAGACGGCAAGACACTCGCTTCGACCGGTGCTGACCAGACCGTGAAACTGTGGGACCTCGGCACGCGCCAGGAGCTAGCCAGACTCAAAGGAAATTCAGGCGTTTTCTATTCTGTGGCCTTTTCGCCAGACCGCAAGACGCTCGCTTCCGCCGGTGATGGCGTGAAACTCTGGAACCTCGGCACGCGTCAGGAGCTAGCCACACTCGAACACTCATTAGGGCAACTTGATCTCTTGCGCCCGACTGGACCAAGCCTGGAGGACATACCTATTGCTATAGCGTCGTATCCGCAGAAGCCGTTAAGCGGGGCGCTGGCAACTCGGAATGGCAACTCACTGAAGCTATGGAGCATTGGTTCCGGAACTCTCGTAACGACGATTACAGGACCCGTCCAGGGCGAGGCGGTATTCTCGCCTGACCTAAAAACCTTGGCAACCGCTTCTACCGTCGAGGCCGTGGAATGGTGGCCCACCGAGAAAGATCAGACACGCACTGCAACGACCACTCCCAATGCAAGTCATGTAAGAGCGATGGCCTTCTCTCCCGACGGCCAATTTCTTGCCGTAGGTGGTGGGTCAAGCAAATCCGGTGTGGTTACTCTGTGGAACGCCATGACCGAACGTCATGAGTTGCTCGCCACCCTGGAAAGTCATGTTGGCGTCAGAGAAGAGGTAACGTCACTTGCCTTCTCGCCTGACGGTCAAACCCTGGCGACTGGCGGCAGCGACAAAACCGTCGAGCTCTGGGATTTGCGAATAGGCAAGAATTTCGGCAAGTTAATTTCTACTCTCGAAGGACATAGGTTTCCGGTTTCGGCAGTCACCTATTCGCCCGATGGTAAAACTATTGCATCGGGAGACGACGGTGGCATAGTTAATCTCTGGAGAGCATCGTCGCATGAATTGCTGCTGACTCTAAACTCACACCCGGGTAGCGTTCATTCAGTTGCATTCATGAATACCCTCACGACTGAGGACCGGGACTTGAACGCTGCGCCATCCGCAATCCGATCGATAGGATTCTCAGCGAACGGCAACGTTCTCTATACTCGTGACAAGAGCGGGGGCCTCTGGTTGTGGCAAGCGGTTCCACGGGATCAAGTAGATCGTCTTACACAACAAACCTCTTTCGCTCCCGTCTTCAGGCCAGATAGGCGCGGTCGGGTCGGCGCGACCGCGGCACAGTTTTCATTTCTCTGGAGGCCATTCGCAAGACCACCAGGCACGCTCCTTGGTTTGGAGTGAAGTGACCGAGTCAACGATAGCGTTGTATCTAACGGTCCTCGCGACGAACAAAGTCGTAAGTCATACAAAGTGGTATCTTGAGGGAAACTAAGGAGAACGCTGTAGTGGGTTCGTCTGAGTCATTGCGCATTGATGAGGCAACCGAGCGGGACATTCCGTTGATTCTTGAGTTCGTTCGCGGTTTGGCTGAATACGAAAGGCACGACGACAAGGTCCAGGCAACCGAGGAGCGAATAAGAGAGACTATCTTTGGGGCCGAGCCCGCTGCGCAGGTTTTGTTTGCTTATGAGAATGAGATTGCGGTCGGTTTCGCCGTGTTCTTTTACACCTTCTCGACTTTTATAGGGCGACGGGGTTTGTATCTCGAAGATCTTTTCGTGAAGCCAGAGGCTCGAGGTAAAGGAGTCGGGCGCGCGTTGCTTCGTTATCTGGCACGGCTGGCAAAAGAGAAGGACTGCTATCGCATCGAGTGGGCTGTCCTGCACTGGAACGAACCGGCAATCGGATTCTATAAGCGACTCGGCGCGGTTCCCTTGGATGAATGGAATGTGTATCGGCTAAGCGGCGATGAACTGGACCAGTTGGCGGCGGAATCGTAACGGTCAATGTTTCACTGGGACCGCGGGCGTCTCGCCCGCACTGAGCGCAGCGAACAACCCGTCGCCAGCTCACTACAGGTAATCAGGTGCGAGTGATCTCTCAAAAAGCTCAATTCCACCGGTTGTTCGCGCTCCTCGCTCAGTGCGGGCGAGACGCCCGCGGTCCCAGTATTAGGTGCGAGTGTTCTCGCAAAAAGCTCAACTCGACCGGTTGTTTGCGCTGCGCGCTTATTGCGGGCGAGACGCCCGCGGTCCCAGCATTAGGTCAGGCGGAATAGCCGTAGGGACAGTGGCGGCAGCCGCTTTCGCAGCAATAGCCTCGCTTCAGCAAGAACGCGGTGGTGAAAACGAACAAACCGTTCTCGACGTAGTAGTCGATTCCTTCCTGCAATTCTGCCTGTTGCTGGTCTGGCAAATCTCGATCTTCATCAGAATTCGCTGACTTCATCTATTTCCTGACTATCGACAGGATCTTCCTACGATCCGAGAGTGGTCCATCAAGGTCCTAACAATGCCTCGTCGAAAGAAGAGCGGGGGCAAGCCACCCTTCCCAACCCCGAGGTTTTCAAACTTGAGTGCTAGTCAATTGTGTTGAATGCTTATTACTGTTCAGCATAAACGATCTCTGCCGGTGCGCAAGGGCTCTATGATAGGCTTGGCAAGCATGGGTCTGATATTCACCTCCGGAAAATACTCGCTAGGTCAGAAGCTCTGGTGGCTGATTCTCGGGCGTCTCGTTGCTGCAATAGTCCTCTTCAGCATACGCGTCATTTGGGGTCACGGAACCGGTCCACGCTCCTGGACGGCAGTGTTCCCGCCTCTGATGGTGGTAGCCGGTTTCACCGCCATTTACG
Source organism: Pyrinomonadaceae bacterium (assembly GCA_036560225.1). GTDB lineage: Bacteria > Acidobacteriota > Blastocatellia > Pyrinomonadales > Pyrinomonadaceae > PSRF01. The sequence goes on from DATBRN010000069.1 coordinate 30,597, forward strand.
CGCTTGCTCGCCTGCTCTCCAAAGCACTCGTCATTCAGGCACGTCTCCAGTTTGTCATTGACATCATCCTTGTCACGTCGCTGGTATGGACCACAGATGTCATTCATTCGCCTTACATATCTCTCTACATCGTTGTCATCGCCATCTCCAGCCTGTTTCTCCAACCTCGAGATGCAATCGTAATCTCAGTGGGTTGCGCCGTAGCCTTCACCGGGAGCGCCCTGGTTGTTCTTGGTGCCGTTGACAATCCAGAGACGGTGGCGGCGCTCGACGAACGCGCTCAAACCTTTCAATATGTCGGATTTTTCGACATTGCCTTCCTCGTGGTGGGATTGTTGTCGGCCCGGCTGGCAGGGCGCCAATCCCGATCCGATCAACTGAAGGCCGCCACGCAGTCGCTGGCGACATTGCGCGCACTGCACGAACGCATTGTGGAATCGATACGTTCTGGCCTGGTGACCACTGATCTACAAGGAAGAATCTATTCGTTCAACGCTGCCGCTGAAGAAATCACGGGCTATGGCGAGTCAGACGTTCGCGGCCAGGATGCTTCAATCTTCTTCGGCGAAATCAAGGAGATCATTGCTCAGTCAATGGATATCGCGCGCGTGTCGGAAGCCAGCCCGCGCTTTGAAGCAAACTGTTTGACTAAAGACGGGCTGCGACTGCGGCTTGGTTTTAGTATTTCTCCGCTCTTCTCGGAAAGCGGCGACACCACCGGCACGGTGATCTCTTTTCAGGATCTAACCCACATTCGCGCGCTTGAGGAAACGTCGCGCCGCCAGGATCGGCTCGCCGCGATTGGGCGCATGGCCGCCTCAATAGCCCACGAGATCCGCAATCCGTTGGCGGCAATGCGCGGTTCGATTCAAATGCTGCGCGCTGATATGGAGGGTGAGTCGTCGCAAACCGAGCTGATGGAGATTATCCTGCGCGAATCGGATCGGCTAAACAGAATAATCAGCGATTTTCTGAGTTATGCGCGCCCACGTTCGATCATTCAGTCGAAGATCGATGTGGGTGCTTTGTTGAAGGAGACGTTTACACTCCTGCGTCACAGTGTGGAAATGAGGGATGGTCAAGCCATCGAAGAGGAGGTACCTGAAACTCCGGTCCTGATTGATGCCGATTCAGAACAACTGCGCCAGGTTTTCTGGAATCTGGCGCGCAACGCTTTGCAGGCGATGCCGGCTGGTGGGACTTTACACGCTACCATCGAGATGCAGCCGAACAATCGTTTGCGAATCGCCTTTACGGACACTGGACGGGGGATGTCGCCACAACAGGTAGAGCATCTCTTTGAGCCTTTTTCCTCGACTACCGGCGGCACCGGACTGGGACTTTCAATTGTCTATCAAATCATTCGCGATCATGGTGGTACAATCAATGTTCGCAGCCGCCTGGGGCAAGGCACAACAATCACGATTGAAATGCCCAGCGAGACTGAAAGCAGCACTTCCTAGTTTCGAGTTCCGAGTTTCACTCTTAGCAGACTCATATGGCCGACCTCTTAATTGTTGACGATGAATTGGGAATGCGCCAGTTCCTGACGCATCTTTTCCAGCGCGAGGGCCACAATGTCCGTGCGGCCGAAAACGGCCGTGAGGCCATGAAACTCTTACACGCTGCCCCTTCTGACTTGATCATTTCTGACGTGCGCATGCCCGACATGAACGGCATCGAGCTACTGCGCGCAGCACGTGAGCTATTACCCGAGATCGAAGTTGTGATGATGACGGCCTTTGCCAATGTTGACAGCGCTCGCGAAGCTTTTCTGTTAGGAGCCTACGATTTTGTCCAGAAACCCTTCGACAACGACTTGCTCAAGGAAACCGTTGCCCGTGCCCTCGAAAAGATCTCCTTAATCAAGGAGAAGGAGGCCCTGCTCGAAGAGAACAAGGCACTGATTCAGGGCCAACGGACTCGGGGCAGACTGAACAACATCATTGGCAGGTCCGCCAAAATGCAGGCCCTCTACCAGATGATCGAAACGGTAGCGCAGGTGCAGTCGACCGTTCTGGTTACTGGCGAATCGGGAACGGGAAAGGAGCTAGTGGCGCGTGCTATCCATGATCTCGGCCCGCGCGCCGAGAAACCATTCGTTTCGATCAATTGCGGCGCCTTCACCGAGACGTTGCTGGAGTCGGAGCTTTTTGGTTACGTGAAGGGATCATTCACGGGGGCCAACACAAACCGTAAAGGACTCTTCGAGGCCGCAAACACTGGCACGGTCTTTCTGGATGAGATCGGGGAAATGTCTCCGTCCATGCAGGTTAAACTCCTGCGCGTGTTGCAGGAGAGAAAGGTAAGACCGGTTGGCGCGACCGAGGAAACAATGGTTGACACACGTGTCATCGCAGCAACGAATCGCGATCTCGCCAACATGGTCAAGGATGGGACCTTCCGAGAGGATCTCTACTACCGAATTTCCGTCATTCCCATCGAGCTTCCCTCATTACGAGAGAGATCCGAAGACATCCCGGAACTTGCAAATCACTTCGTGGAAAAGTTTTGCGCTAATACGGGTCGCAGTCTGAAGATCAGCGAGGCGGCGGTCGTCTTGATGGAGCAATATCACTGGCCCGGAAATGTCCGCGAACTCGAACATTCCATTGAGCGCGCAGTCGCACTCGAAACGACCGATTCGATTCAACCCGAGCGCTTACCAGAAAAGATTACAAACTACAATCCTTATCGCGTTGCCGAGGCCTTCGAGTTTCCGGAAGGAGGTCTGAATCTCACCGCTCACCTGGACCAACTGGAAAAGACTTACGTCCTCGAGGCCCTCCGCCGGACCGCAGGCAATCAGACAAACGCAGCCGAGCTGCTGGCTCTCTCGGTAAGGTCCCTGCGGCACCTGTTAGACAAGCATGGCATACGAAGTCTAACCGCGCAGATGCGAGATGAACGCCGCACCTCAGAATCGACACCGCGGCGCCGCGCCACCGACCCCTCTCCCCGGCGCCGGGATGAGGACGAACCCGAATTCGCCGCCGGCGCCACCGATACCTGAGGCAATTTGTCGCGAAGAAGATTGTGGGGGTGGCACTCTCCGTGGCCACCCAATCTCCTAATTGCACCGTTTAGAGAGGGCACTTGTGCCCCGTCTCGCGGCGGCAGACAAGTCTGCTTTCTAAACGGACTACAAAAAAACAATTTGTAGGACTGACGCTCGCAGGCCAAGTCCTCCTCCGTCTGCTGCACACCGTCCCTCCCCTGTCCTTCCAAACCTGCCTGCTGGGCCGTTTTTGACGGAATCCGTCATCACCCTCATGCCGTAATTTGTCACCAATTACTAACCCAGCCCTTCTTTGTCACTCCTTGCAGAAAAAACCCCAGTCTTTCCTAGACTTTTCTGACTTCCTGCCATTGGCACGAGGCTTGTAAAAGACCGCCTGACAACTTCGCGCACTGCGCGGCACTGTATAGTCGAAATGAAGCCGTTGGCGCGAGAAACTTCTCAACACTTTCTCTCTAAGGAGTACGAATAAAAAATGAACACGAACAAACGCCAAGAGGGCTTCTCACTGATAGAACTCCTCATCGTCGTCGCAATCATCGGCATCATCGCCGCCATCGCGATTCCCAACCTGCTCGCTTCCAAGCGTGCTGCTAACGAAGCTTCCGCCATCGCCAGCCTGCGCACTCTGACCGGTGCCGAGGCGACCTACCAGGCAACGAAGGGTGCCGGCGAATATGGCACACTCGCGCAAATGATGGGTGAAGGCTTGATTGACTCAGTGCTCGGCACGACCCCGTTTCAGAAGGGTGGTTACACCTTCGCGATGACTGCACTCGCGTCCAGCGCCACGGCTCCGGCCCGCTATGACGCGACCGCCGTTCCTGCTTCAGCCACTGGCATCGGAGCAACCGGTACCCGCAGTTTCTACACGAACGAATCTGGTGTGATCTACTTCGTGGCCGGCGGTACCGCCCCCACAGCTGACGCCACAACCCGCGTCGTCTCTGGCGGCGCCCCGCTCAAGTAGTTCCTGGGTTAGAGCGGTTCTCAGTCAGTGTCTGCGGTTAGCTGGACCAATCCCCTGGAAAGGCCTGGTAACAATCACCGGCACCTGGATGAGAACCGCTTTAGCGTTAGCCTCTCTCAAGCTTTCTGACTAGTCACCATCTTTAAGGAGTATCCGAAATGAATCTCAAAAACAGTCAACGAGGCTTCTCGCTGATCGAACTTCTAATCGTTGTCGCGATTATCGGTATCATCGCCGCCATCGCGATCCCCAACCTTCTCGCTTCCAAGCGGGCTGCCAACGAAGCTTCCGCAATTGCCAGCACGCGCACTCTCACAGGCGCCGAGGCAACCTACCAATCAACCAAAGGTCAAGGTGAGTATGGTGATCTCGCTGCATTAGCCGGTGAGGGCTTGATCGATGACGTGCTCGGTGCAGCACCCAATCAAAAGAGCGGTTTTACCTTCGCCATCACCCCCTTGGCCGCAGATTCGACCCACACAGCTCGCTACGATACGACCTCAGTGCCTTCCTCAGCCACTGGTATCGGTGCAACGGGTACACGCAGCTTCTATTCAAACGAGGCTGGCGTGATCTACTTCGCAGCTGGTGGTACAGCCCCGACATGTGACCCTGACACTCGCGCAGTCTCAGGCGGCACCGCGCTCAAGTAAACAATCTGCCTTACGACAGCTCAATCTCACTCGTGCGGGGGGAGAGGCGTTAATGCGTCGGCCCCCCGTTTTTATCGACCCAGGGCCAACCCAACGGGCCAGTGCGTTGGCGACGAGAAAACTTCTCAAGACCATTTCTCAAGGAGTACGAACACAAATGAACACCAACAAACGTCAAGAGGGCTTCTCCCTGATAGAGCTCCTCATCGTCGTCGCAATTATCGGCATTATCGCCGCCATCGCGATCCCCAACTTGCTCGCCTCCAAACGCGCCGCTAATGAAGCTTCCGCCATCGCCAGCTTGCGCACGCTTACGGGCGCCGAGGCAACCTACCATTCAACGAAGGGTGCTGGACAACACGGCACGCTCGCCAACTTAGCGGCCGAAGGCTTGATTGATGACGTGCTTGGCACTGCGCCAAATCTGAAGAGCGGTTACACATTTGCGATAACTGTGCTTCCACCTAGTGCGACGGCTGCAGCTCGCTACGATGCGACTGCCGAACCCCAGTCATTCAGTGTTATCGGAGCAACGGGAAGCCGCAGCTTCTACACCAATGAATCTGGCGTGATCTACTTCAACAATAGTGGCACCGCTCCGACGTGTGATGCCACTACTCGCGTCGTTTCCTCGGGCACGCCGCTCAAGTAGTCTCCTTACAGCAGCTTGATCTCTCACCTACGGGGACGAGGCGTTATTGCCTCGGCCCCCTTTTTTTTGGATAAATAGCGAACGCGACGGCCTAACGCTGGCTAACTCGGTGGCGTGGGTGGGCCAGTTTAATGTCCGATAAGCTTTTAGTATGTTGCGGCCGGAAGGGTAACGCAAGCTGTTAGTTTGCCACGACTCTTCAGTGTCAACCCACATCGCAAACTAACAGTTTGCTTTACAAGGGCTGCGCGACGAATAACTGAAGTTTATCGGACACTTTCGTCTAAACTGAGTTGCTACCCGTGGGTGACTTGGTGTGGTATTTTGGACGCATTTCTTTTTTTAAGTCGTTTCGAACTCTAACTGGTCGCTGAAATGGAAGAACGAGCTAAGGCGCTTGCAGGCACCGAACGACACGCCCGAGCCTCTGCCGGCAGTCAGGGTCGCACAGCGGCGTGGAGTCGCGTTGTTAGCATCGCGGGGAACACCTTTCGCGAGGCAGTGCGCGATCGCGTGCTTTACAACCTGGTCCTGTTTGTCCTCCTGCTCACCGCCGTGGCGGTGTTCATCGGCGAGCTTTCCGGCGGTCAGGAACGAAAGATCATTGTGGATCTCGGTCTAAGCGCGATCCTGTTGTTTGGGGTGTTTATCGCGATCTTTGTGGGCGTTGGTCTCGTCTACAAGGAAATCGAACGGCGAACAGTTTATGCGATGTTCGCTAAGCCGGTGAGTCGCGCTGAATTTCTCATCGGGAAGTATTTGGGTCTTTGTCTGACCTTGCTGGTCAACGTATCGGTGATGGGCGGCGGCGTGGCGCTGGCTTTGATTTATGTAAGTGGCGGTTGGGACCCGCTGGCACTAAGTATCTGGCCGGCCATTTTCCTAATCTACATAGAACTAATGATCTTGACCGGCATTGCGCTTCTCTTTTCATGTTTTTCTTCGCCTGCGCTGTCGGCGCTATTGACGTTCTTCGTCTTCATCATTGGTCACTTCAGCGCGACTCTTAAGAGTCTCTCCAGCTCGATGGGGGGCAGCGCTGCACGATGGCTTTTCGCGGCCCTCTATTACCTGCTGCCAAACCTTACGAATCTCAGTTTCATAACTCCCGCAGCCCATGGCCAGGTGCCTCCCGCTCAGCACGTTGCGATGGTGGTTTTGTACTCTCTTATCTACATAGTCGTAATCCTGGCAGCCGCCACCATGGTTTTCAACCGGCGAAATTTCAAATGAACCTGAAGGTCTCCATGCGCAACGGCGCATTGCTGTTAATTGTCTTGATTGGTCTCGCGAGCGTGGTGGGTCTATCTCGTTGGATTGACGCTCACCGGCCGCCGCCAGATCCGAAGATTGAAGAAGAGCAACTCTATGTTAACGGCACAATGGCAAAGCGAATTAGTCTTGGATTCAATGGTTTGGTCGCGGACTGGTATTGGATACGGTCGCTCCAGTATGTCGGTGGCAAGGTCATTGAGGCCAAGGAGAAAATTCAAATAGATAGGTTGGGCCAACTCAATTTGAAGCTACTCGCGCCCCTGCTGGACACAGCGACTACTCTGGATCCTGAGTTCATGGAGCCTTACCAGTATGCGGCCGTAGTGCTCCCGAACATTGATTTGCCGGAGGCGATTCGGATAACAAGAAAGGGCATCGCTGCCAATCCTTCCGCCTGGCGGCTTTATTTACAATTGGGATACATCTATTGGCTTGAGCATGATTACCAGGCGGCAGGCGAGGTGTATGCCCAGGGAGCGAGAATCCCGGGCGCGCCGGCATGGATGGAAGCAATGAAAGCGAAGATGGCCGTTGAAGGCGGCAGTCGCGAACTGGCACGCGAAATCTACGCTCGCATGTACGAACAAGCCTCCGACCCACAAGTAAAATCGATGGCCGCCCACCGGCTCATGCAAATAGACTCGCTGGACCAGCGAGATGCACTACGGAAGGTTCTGTCAGCGTACCAGTCGAAAGTTGGCCGGTGCCCATCGTCGTGGGGCGAAGTTGAACCGCTTCTCCGAGCTCCGCGAGTGAGCGTTGACCCAACCGGCGCGCCACTGGATCCAGCCGGATCACCGTACGTCCTGGTTAACTCTGGTTGCGACCTGGATCTCGATCCAAAGTCGGAGGTGCCGCGAAACTAACTGTAACGGCTCTGATGAAATTCGTAGTCGAAAGCACGATGCCTAATTTGTGATGAACACAATCGTTGAAATAAATAACCTCACCAAGGACTACGAAGTTGGATTCCTGCGCAAACGAAAGGTGCGGGCGCTGAACGGACTTTCGCTGACGGTCAATCAGGGAGAGATTTTTGGTTTCCTCGGCGCTAACGGCGCAGGAAAAACAACCACGCTGAAGCTCCTGATGAGGCTAATCTTCCCAACGGACGGCAGCGCACGCATTCTGGATCATGACATCGCCGACGTTTCTATGCATAGGTTTATTGGCTACCTGCCGGAGAATCCTTATTTTTACGATTACCTGACGGCAATGGAGTTTCTAAACTTCTGTGGCCAGATCTTTGGCTTCTCAAAAGCCGAGCGAAACTTCAGAGCAAAGGAATTGCTCTCGCGCGTAAGGCTCGACGAGAGCAAGTGGAACACTCAGCTAAGAAAGTTTTCCAAGGGAATGCTGCAACGCGTTGGTTTGGCCCAGTCGTTAATCAATGATCCGCAGATACTGTTTCTCGATGAGCCGATGAGTGGACTTGATCCGATTGGACGGCGCGAGGTTCGCGATCTGGTTGCTGCCCTGCGGCAGGAAGGCAAAACCGTCTTTATGTGCTCGCACATTCTATCGGACATCGAGGTCCTCTGTGATCGCATAGCCATTCTAAAGGGCGGTCGCCTCGCGCACGTTGGATACCTCGATGAACTGCGACAGCCGGCAGTGGACCAGAATCTTGTTGAAGTAATTATCAGCGGTGTCGACGAAGCCTCGCTCTGGCGACATTTGCCCAGCGGCAATAGTTTTCTAGTGAACTCAACGCCGGCGGGTTTGAGGGTTGAATTAAAAGAAGAAAAGGACGTTGACCTGGTGATAGCGGCTCTCAGAAAGAGCGGCGGGAAACTGGTATCGGTGCAACCGCTCCGGCAGTCCCTTGAAGAGCTGTTTCTGAATCAGAGGTAGCGACGGGTGCCACCATTCAACCTTGAAAGACGACTCAACTACGGAACCGGGAGCGGTAGCGACCGGATGCTTCACTCGACCTTGAAAGGCGACTCCACTACAGAACCGTGAGCGGTAGCGACCGGATGCTTCACTCAACT
>DATBRN010000070.1:0-15035 GCA_036560225.1 Pyrinomonadaceae bacterium
GGCGGTTGGTGAAACGGATTATCTGATGTTTCTGGAATGTAGTTTGGTGGCACGTTCTCATTGTCGACTTCAGTCCGGACTTCAGATTTGTCTGTTGCTGGTTTTGTCAGCAGCGCTGTCTGTGTCTTGCCGCCAACAACCTCAGGCCGGGAAGGCTCCAGAACCTTCGCCTCAGGCTGCTGCCGCGAAGAACCCGCTGGAGATGCCGACGCCTGTAATCGGCAAGTCTTATCCTGGTGTTGGCGTCATCACCATCATCAACGTGAAAGAGGGTTGGGTGGAAATCAATCACGAAACGATTGAGGGATTGATGCCCGCAATGCAGATGGAATGGTGGGTAAAAGACCGGTCGCTTTTGAACAACGTTCAGGTTGGCGACAAGGTTGAGTTTGTGGTGGTGGAAACAGGAAAAGGAGAATTCATCACCGAGATGAAAAAGGCTAACGCTCCCTAACTCGATGTTCCCTTGTTTCGACGAGGTGTTAGGGAGCCAATCAGAACAGGGAGCGGTAGCGACCTGATGCTCCACTCAACTACAGAACAGCGAGCGGTAGCGATCTGATGCTCCACTCAACTACAGAACAGCGAGCGGTAGCGACCTGATTCTATACTCAACCCACGACGTGCGGCGGAGGCGTAGCCTCCGACAGTCTTTGGGGCTTGCGGTAAGGCAGAGCCTTACCGCACTGTGCGGCGGCAAAGCCGCAGGCGCAAAATCTTTAGAGATCTGTATGCAGCTTTCCGGACTGTGAGACGGTTCAGCCGCATGCTCAGATTGAATCCAGGACCTCAGGCCTTAAGGCGCATAACTTGTGAGCGGTGGTGATTCGGTGATCATGGGAGATTTTGCGAACAAGGAAGGAGCTTTCCCAGATGACGAAGGTTTTTAGATGCGCGATGACGTCGGGCTTGATTTGTTGTCTCGTAATCGGCTTAGTGCTATTGAACTCCAAGGGCGCGCTAGGCAAAGATAAGAAGAACAGCGCCACAAATCAGGTGGTCCGTTTGGGCCGTTCGTTTACCCTTAGGGCGGGCCGAGAGGTCACACTAAAAGGGAGCCGATTGCGCATCAAGTTTGCGGCGGTGGACGAAGATTCCCGCTGTCCCTCAGATGTCACTTGTGTATGGGCTGGAAATGCGGCCGTGCGGCTGGAGGTGAGCACAAGCGGTAAGGACAGCCAAAGTCTGACGCTAAATACCAGCACAGGGTCAGCGTTCGGCATGGAGAAAGTTTATGACGGTTACAAATTGTGGCTAGTAAGATTGACTCCCTATCCTCGAAGTACGAAGAAAATTGCGGCGAGTGATTACATTGCAACTCTAGTGGTCACTAAGGAGCGACCGACCTCGAAGAACTAGCGCTCAAAAAGCAAAACGAGAGTAAACTCCAGAAATACCCCGAGCCTTACAGAACCGAGCGCGGTAGCGCCGGATCCTAAAGTCAACTTTTGAAATGACAGAATAATATCTACAGAACCCTAACGGACGGGCCCCTAACGTCAACGTCGGCAACAACCCGACGGATAACATAATGAGGTTGACTGTAGGATCCGGCGCTACCGCGCTCGGTTCTGTCATCGACTGCCTCTTTAGACTTGGATGACACGTACAGCGATCAAAACCAAACCGATACTAATCACGCTCGTCCTTCTGTTCGCCCTGACCGTTACGGCACACGACAAACCGCGTGTTTCCGACGTTGATCGAACGCGTTTGGCCGCAGCATTTAGAATCGGGGAGAAATTGGGAAATCAGATCTGGGCAGACTGGAACAAGGCGCCGTTTGCCGTATTGCTCGTCACGCCCGAGGTTGAGTTTTTGATCCGCAATCCGAAGCCTTCCGCGGATTTCACTTTGATAAATTACGACCCGCTTCTGAGAAGCGACATCTATTACCGCAAGCGAACACAACCGATTAACTTACTGGCTACTTTCCCGGCGGTTGGTGGCGTTCCGACCATTGTCATCGGACAGGCGGAGAACACGGCTGCGAAAACTTCGACCGCCTGGGTTGTGACCGTGCTGCACGAACACTTCCACCAGTTGCAGTACTCTCAACCAACTTATTATCGGGAGGTGGACGCGTTGGGTTTATCTCGCGGCGATCAGACCGGGATGTGGATGTTGAACTATCCGTTTCCTTATGACTGGCCAGAGATGAAGGAACATTTTTCTTTATTGAGCAAATTGCTCGCAGCTGCGCTTCAGGCGAAAAACAAGTCGGCGTTCTCCGCTGCAGTATCGGCATACGTGAAACAACGAACCGAGCTGGAAAAAACTCTCAGTCCCGACGACTATAGGTACTTCTCTTTCCAGTTGTGGCAGGAGGGCATCGCAAGATATACCGAGTATCGAATCGCCAAACTCGCCGCAACGCGATACAGACCGAGCAAAGAGTTTCGCACGCTGCCAGACTACCAACCATTTGCTGAGGTCGCCGAGCAAATCCAGTCCAGAATCCTAAAGGAACTTACAACCGGGCAGATTGAAGACTACAAGCGGGTAATGTTTTACGCTCTCGGCGCTGGCGAAGGCCTGTTGCTCGATCGGATCAATCGTCATTGGCGTCAGGGTTACCTTAATGAAAAGTTCTACCTTGATAAATATTTTCTTGCCACGCCCTGAATCAAGTCGCGGTTACGTGGTACTGACTGCATCAGACGTGACCAAGTCGGAAGGAGAGTTCAGAGATGCCAGGACAAGTAAAAGCTGATCCTGCATTAGTCAGAAGGTTCGTTTACCTCTTACTCGTCGCGTTTATTCCCATCATTGTGGAAAACGAGAATGGCCTGCATGCTCAAAGAAACCCACAAACGAAAACGAGTCAATCGAGTCAATCAGCTGTCGTGGTTAACGTTCTGAAAACGTCATTTGGATCGGCGCTCGAGGCGGCAAACAAGTTTAAGCCTTTCTATTTAACCGGAGACTTCAATGGCGATGGCGCGCAGGACATCCTAATTGTGACGCTCATAAAAGGGCCGCGGACTGAACTGTCGGGTGACGTGAAGATCTACAATCCTTTCGAGCGCCCCAAAGCCGTCTATCCTGACGACCCAACGTCGAATCCCACCCTCGCCCTCGCAATCATCCATGGCGGCAGAGCGGGTTGGCAGACGCCACCAGCGTTAGAAAAATTTCTGCTGTTTGGCTCGTCGCCCGTACTCATCCTCAATAACGCCAGGCTGATTTCCAGCGAAGCGCAGGATAAGCAGAGTTTGATGGAGCTGAAGAAAAAGTCCGCAAAGCGCCGAGGCGATGATTGGCCGCCGCTGGCAGCGAAAGGCGATTCGATTATCCTGGGCACCGAAGCTACCGACAGCATTCTTTACTGGAACGGAAAAAACTATCGCTGGGAAGAGGCAGCAGACGGCGAATAGTCGGCTTGGCGGACCAACCTAATCAACCGCGGTCTTGCAAAAGATGACTGACTTCGCTGAACGGCGCTGCCTCCTTGAGAGACTCAAACTTTCCTGTTTCCGCTATGCTTCGCGCTGCCCGCATAAATGCACCCAAGGCTACACCAGCCAACGCTGAACCAACGGAGATTCGACGAACTCCAAGATCGGACAGTTGAGAAAGGCTTAGCTCAGAATTGAATTTGGCCACCAACACGTTGACCGGCTTTGGTGCAACAGCCTTGACGATTGTCTCGATCTCATCTGGCTTCCGAACGCCTGGCGCATAAAGACAGTCGGCGCCTGCCTCGGCGAAGGCCACGAGCCGCTCAATAATGACTGTCTGCGGATCAGGATGCCCAACAAGCAAGGCTTCACAGCGCGCCGTAAGGACTGCCGGAACTCCCGAGCCGTCGATGGCCGCGCGCGCTGCCTCGATGCGTTCAACCGCCAGATCGAACTCATAGAGTGGCATTTCCTTGTCGCCGGTCGAGTCCTCAATCGACAAACCCGCTACACCCGTGCCGACACAGAGTTCAACGCTTGTAGCCACTCCTTCCGGCTCATCCGCAAATCCGCGTTGGAAATCTGCGTTGACCGGAAGAGAGGTTGCGGCAACGATTTCTTTGAGATGGGAGAGCATCAGGCTTCGAGAAACCGCCGCAACTGAATCGGTTATTCCGCGAGTGAAGGCGAAGCCCGCTGAGGTGGTTGCCAAAGCCTGAAAACCTAGATGCTGGAGATATAGTGCGGAGCCAATGTCCCAAGGGTTTGGCAAAACAAAACAGCCAGACTCATGCAACTCGTGAAACCTTGCCACAACCGACGATTGCTTTTCTTTTGTATCGCTCATTCGACAATCCTACTATCTAAGACTTTGCTGCGCCTAGTTCGCCGCTAGACGGTACTGTCTTACTTCAGTGCTTTGCGGCTCTTTGTAAATGACGTTAGGTCTTTGACCTCCGATGCGCGGCAAGTCTTTGACTTGCCGGCGTCATCTAAAATCCTCAAGGTCTTCGACCTTTTGGACTCCCAGTCACAAACGACCCTCGTCTCTGAAGTCCAGCTTCATTGACCACTCCGTGTCGTGGTCACGTACGAACTTGAGAACATCGCCTTCAGTTGCAACAAAGATATCATTGAATAATTTGCGCTTGTGAAAGCGGCCGTCGAGACCGCTATCAATGACCAAGACGCCGGCCTCGTAAATGACGATTAGATCATGTGGCCTCTGTATGATTAGAGTGTCCCAATATTCTTCCTCACCGCGATTGCGAAAAAGCCTAATCTCCTTCTCCAACTCTCCAGCTACGGTAATTTTGTAGACCTTTTCTCCTCCCATAATAAGAAAGTGGCCTACAACGCTTCCTTCAATTTGAAAGACTCTCGGATGCTCTAGTTGTTCGCTGAAATCAACTGCGGAAAGCAACTCCAGGTGCCAGCCGTTCTTGAAGTTTATTCTGAGAGCTCCCTTCGACTGACCCCTCGTTTGCAAATAAAGCTCGCCAATATGTTCGCCACCAACTTCGAGTAGTCTTTCGGAGTCCAAGTTTAGCTCAACCCATTTCATGTTTTAGCTGTCGGTCCTATAAGTGATCTTACCGCATAAAAGCCCGTCGACGTTGGCAGTAAGTAGCAAAGGCGCTCAATTCCGTCGTAACGCTGGCGACCGTTGGCGAAATTGCAACGAGTGCTATTTTGACAGAAAGCCGTCTAAGCAGCTTGAGCGAAAACTCTGACGGGAATATCTGTTCATCTTCATTGACAGGTCCTCCCAAAGAAGCCTAACCTACGCCCGTTTTCACAATTCTCGTCTTCCGCACATCTCAAACCGCTCAAGTCCGAGGAGCAGCAAAATAGTCATGCCGTACGCCCTCGACAGCCCGGAGTTTCTTGCTAACCCGTACCCCATTTTTGATCTGATGAGGAAGCATGACCCGATTTTCTGGAACGCGGAAAGTGACTACTGGATCCTGACTCGCTATGCGGATATCGCCGGGCTGATCCAAACCGAGCACTTCTCTTCTAACCGAATAGCAGCTCACGCGGGCCGCCTGCCTGATGAGGCAAGGAAAAATTTCCGTCCGTTTTTCCAAGCTGTCTCTTCATGGATGCTAATGATTGACCCTCCTGATCATACTCGATTGCGAGGACTAGTGAATGAGGCTTTCACACCTCGAGTAGTGGAAAACATGCGTGGGCTCGTGCAGGATCTGGTGAATCAAATGCTCGAGGCCGTGAAAGACCAGGGTCGCATGGATATCATAACTGACCTGGCCAATCCCCTTCCCGCAATTGTCATAGCAGAGTTGCTGGGTGTGCCCGGATCAGACCAACTACAGTTCAAGAAGTGGTCGGACGATATTGCAATGGCCCTAAGCGGAATCGACACAGCAACCACAAAGGATGAACTCTTCGAGCTCTACAACCTCGCGCAAAAGAGTCTTCTCGCCTTGTCAGCCTACTTCAGAGAAAAAGTTGTCGAACTCCGTCTTCATCCGCAGGAGAATCTACTAAGCGCGCTCGCCCGGGCTGAGGCGCAGGGCGATCGACTAACGGAAGATGAGCTCTTCGCAAATTGCGTCTTGCTCATGATTGCGGGACACGAAACCACTACGAATTTGATTGGCAATGGTATTCTCGCCCTCTTGCAGAACCCCTGCCAGCGGGAAGCCTTGACCTCGAGTCCTGAACTCATCGTGTCTGCGGTGGAGGAGTTACTTCGGTATGATAGCCCGGTGCAGAAGATGGGACGAGTTGCATTGGCGGATATTCCGGTTAACGGCAAAGAGATCAAGAAGGGTCAACTAGTTTGCTTCAGCTTCGCGGCAGGCAATCGTGATCCCGAACAATTTGAATCTCCGGAACAGCTTGATATCACCCGCAAGCGAAATCGTCACCTGGCTTTCGGAAACGGGTTGCATTATTGCGTTGGTGCGGCTTTGGCTCGCCTGGAAGGCCAGATAGCGGTTAACAGCGTCCTGCGTTGCCTGCCAGAACTTAAACTGGCAAGTGAAAATCTGAACTGGCATCGCAACTTCACACTACGTGGTCTGAAGTCTTTGCCGGTGGCTTTCAAACCTTGTGAGGACATGGATACGCAATCCGCTACCATCGGAGTCTCTTGCTCACGGCAACACAGCTAAGGCTGTGACTCTGACGGGCCACACGCTTGCTCTGGTGACATGTACGGCGCCGTTCCCATTACCGAACCTTCGGCAGTCTACTTGCAATCTCGTCGGGGTATCTTTAGCACGGATAAACACCGGCAAGACACCATCTCGGCGGTGCATGAGCAGATTCGGCGTTCTTTTCCGCTTAGCTGAGTAGGAACCAGCTCAGTCAACCTATGAATTGTTTTTGACCGTAAGGAGAAATCAAATGAGTGCGATAGATCCCCAAAAGACTCCAAGCATGCGTGATGTCATTTACGCCGTAACGGACAATGGCGACCTGCTCTGGTATCGCCATGAAGGACACTTTGACGGCTCGCCCCAATGGGCCAATGGCGGCCACGGAAAAACCGTCGGTAACGGTTGGAATTTCAAGCAAATCCTCTCCGGTGGAGAGGGTGCAATCTTCGCCGTCGCAGACAATGGCGACTTGCTCTGGTATTTGCACGAAGGGCATCTTGACGGCTCGCCCCAATGGGCCAACGGCGGCCACGGAAAAACCATTGGCAATGGATGGAATTTCAAGCAAGTCTTCTCGGGCGGAGACGGCATCTTTTACGGCGTCGCTAATAACGGCGACCTACTCTGGTATCGCTACGAAGAAGGGGCTGATGGCACGTTGGAATGGGCCAACGGCGGTAGCGGAAAGACCGTCGGCAACGGGTGGAATTTTAGGCACATCTTCTCCGGTGGAGATGGTGTGATCTTCGCCGTTGCTGATAATGGCGACCTGTTGAAGTATCGCCATGAAGGCTTAATGGACGGTTCGCCCGCGTGGGCCAACGGAGGCCATGGAGAGACAATAGGCAACGGCTGGAACTTCAGGCAGATCTTCTGCGGTTTAGATGGCGTTATTTACGCCGTCGCGGATAATGGCGATTTATTGTGGTATAGCTACGAAGAAGGAGCTGACCGCACGTTCCAATGGGCCAACGGCGGCCACGGAAAGACTGTTGGCAACGGCTGGAACTTCAGGCGTCTATTCTGAGAGGAGGAATCATATGCGTAAAAGATTAATCCTTGCCATTACTCCGATGATTGTGGCAGTTGCCATAGCAGGAAGTTTTCAGAATCTGACTAGTGTCCACGGAGTCAGCCGCGCCGCGATGACGAGTGGGGATCTGTTTTGGTACCACCACGAGGGGCGCGAGGACGGCACTCCCAGGTGGACTGACGCAGCCGGCCGGAAAGTGGGCAGCGGTTGGAACTTTAAGCAAGTATTCTCTGGTGGCAACGGCACGCTTTATGCCGTCGCGGATAATGGCGACCTGTATTGGTACCGGCACGAGGGACGCGAAGACGGCAGCCCCAGATGGGCCAACGGCGGTAACGGGGCGAAGGTAGGCAGTGGGTGGAACTTCAGGCACGTATTTCCTGGTGGTGATGGTGTGATTTATGCCGTCAATAACAACGGCGACCTCTTTTGGTACCGCCATGATGGCCGCAACGATGGTACTCCCTTGTGGGCCAACGGCGGCAGCGGGTAGCAGGTAGGCAGCGGGTGGAACTTCAAACAGATATTCTCGGGTGGAGACGATGTCATTTACGCGATCGCGAACAACGGAGATCTTTACTGGTACCGGCACGAAGGACGCGAAGACGGCAGCCCCAGGTGGACCGATCAGAACGGACGAAAGATAGGCAACAGCTGGAACTTTCAGCACGTTTTCTCAGGTGGTGACGGAGTTATTTATGCCGTGGCGCAAAACGGCGACCTCTTGTGGTACCGCCACGAAGGGCGCGACGATGGGAGTTTCAGGTGGACCGATCTCAACCCGAGAAAGATCGGAAGCGGATGGAACTTCAAAAACGTGTTCTATGGCGATGACGGAGTGATCTATGCGATCCAAGGTGGCGGTGGGGCCGGCGGTGGTGGCGGTGGTGGTGGCGGCGGTGGTGGCGGCGGTGGCGGCGGGTTGCAGCCCCCTCGCGACGTGCCACTGGTGCAGGAAAATCCTCGATGTAGTGCCTACGCGCACCAGGCGGTGGACCAGTTCAACCTAATGACCAGGTTCCCCAAATGCCGCATCGCCAGTGATGGCAGGTGGAATGCTAATTATCAAGGCCATTACACCTGGTGCAGGTCTCAGCCGGCGGCAGCAGCAAGAAACGAACAAAAACTGCGCGACGATCATCTCTATCGGTGCGGCGCACAAAAGACTCTTGATTGACGTCAGTTTGTAGAGGTGGCCCTCTGTGGCCACCCCAATCTCCCAATTGGACCGTTTAGAAAGGGCACTTGTGCCCCGCCCCGCGGCGGCAGACAAGTCTGCTT
Organism: Pyrinomonadaceae bacterium; assembly: GCA_036560225.1. Classification (GTDB taxonomy): domain Bacteria; phylum Acidobacteriota; class Blastocatellia; order Pyrinomonadales; family Pyrinomonadaceae; genus PSRF01. Next base: position 8,844 of record DATBRN010000070.1, read on the forward strand.
TGTAAACGGACGACTAAAAACAATTTGTAGGGTGGCACTCCATGTGTGCCGCCCCCCTACACTTGCCATTTCTTGCCGCCATGTTTTATCCCGCTTCAAGGAGTAGGAGTATTCAAATGAGAACCCGCGATCGCGTTCTACCGCTTCTCAGTTTGTTTCTCTTGTGCTCGGCGCTTTGCGTCGCCCAGTCGCCCGCCAAAGAAACAACAGCATCGGTTTCAGGTCGCGTCACGATAAGCGGAAAAGGCGCGCCTGGAATCACAGTCGTCGCCACACTTAGCAGATCGATGTTTGAAAGCGGCACTGTAGCAAAGACCGTGACCGACGAGGATGGGAACTACAAACTGACGGGACTGGCGGCCGGTCGCTTGATGATCATGCCCCTGGCGAAAGCCTTTGTGGTCGGAAACGCGGGCTCATACAAGCAGCCCAGTCAATCAGTGAATGTCGCTGAAGGAGAGACAGTCACGAAAATCGACTTCGCTCTTCTTCGAGGCGGCGTCGTCACCGGGCGCATAACAGACGCAGAAGGCCATCCAATAATCGGTGAACGCGTGAGCGTGGTAACTAAGGACACCGACCAAGGTACTGCCGTTCAGATGATGATGCTTGATAGGTCAAGAAATAAGACCGACGATCGCGGCATTTATCGTGTCTACGGTCTGGGTCCGGGCAGTTACAAAGTGAGTGTGGGCCAGGAGGCTGCGGGTGGCGCTGTAAGTGTTATGGGCATGGGTGGCAGCCAATACCAAAAAACGTTCTACCCCGGTGTGCAGGACGAGGCGAAAGCTACGATTATTGAAATAAAAGAAGGAACAGAAGTTACCAACGTCGACATTAGCGTCGGCAAACCAGGTGGTGGGTTCTCGGTAACCGGTCGCGTGATCAATGCAGACTCGGGCCAACCAGTTGGGAATATCTACATCGGCCACTCCTCAGTAGACGGATCCAGTCAACAACTGGGTGATATTAATTTCACGGGTAACCAAACGGATGCTAATGGCAAGTTTAAGTTGGAAGGTCTGCAGGCAGGTCATTACGCGCTGTTCACATTTTCCGTTGGCCAGGACAATTCAACTTATAGCGAGCCGACACTGTTTGAGATTTCCGACAGCGATGTTAGCGGAATCGAGATTAAGCTTCGTCGTGGAGCGACGATCGCGGGCGTGGCCGTTCTGGAAAACAACTCCGATCCTGCAGCAGCTGCCCTGCTGCAAACGGTTAATCTGTTTACTTCTGTCCAGGCAAAAGGCGTAGCCGCTCCTTCATACGCTCGCAGTCAAATTGCCGCGGATGGCAGTTTTCGTTTTGTGGGTCTCGCGCCCGGCAAGGCGCGCATCTGGATGCAGGGCTTTCCTTCACAAGCAAAAGGCTTGACCTTGGTGCGCACGGAACTTGAAGGTTTAGAGCAACCCGAAGGAATAGAAGTAGCGGCGGGAGCCAACGTCACTGGCGTTCGACTCGTGTTCGCGTACGGCACTGGCTCTATCCGCGGCGAGGTCAAGCTCGAAGGATCGTTGCCAGAGGGAATGATACTTCAGCTCAACGTTCGCTCCGCTCCCGGCGAGAACAGGCAGTTTAATCGCTCGCCCGAGATCGATGCGCGCAACCATTTCGTATTAGAAAATGTTCCGCCTGGAAATTATGAACTGACCTTACGCGCAACAACTTCAGACCATAAGGATGCTTCGTCAATTCAACCCGTGAAACAGAATGTTACTGTCACCAACGGTGCTGAAGCTCATGTGACGTTCGTTCTTGACGTCACCAGCAAAGGAGGCAGCCAGTAATGAAAGCACTCTCATGGCCTATCTCTCTAACAAACAGGCGCTATGGTTTTAGATTGCGTCGCCACGCAGTCGAATCGCTGCTCACTGCGGCTTCGTTGGTCCTGTTCGCTACCGGAAGCGCCGTTACCACGGTGGCCCAATCTCAAAGTACGCAAAAACCGGTCGCCACACCTGCTGCTCCGGCGACCACCGACCAGAAATCTGCGACCCCGGTCGCGCCCGCAACAGGAACAATCAAAGGGCGCATCGTGGCTGGCGATGGCCAGCCGCTGACCAACGCGAATGTAATGGCTCAGGGTCTTACGGCCACGCCGACTGCAAAACCAACGCGCGTAGAGTCAGATGGACGGTTCGTTTTCGAGGATCTGCCTCCAGCCGCCTACTTAATCATTGGTAGTGCACCTGGCTACATCGATCAGTCCATATCGCTCGGCGATGCGAGTCAGTGGCCACGCCACTTGATCGGCTCCAATGTGAGAATCACTATGATTCGGGGCGGAGTAATTACGGGGCTGGTCACAAATGCAAAAGGAGAACCAGTCGTCGGTGTTCCGGTGCACGCGACATTGCAGAATGCCCCGCCCAACTTAACCAGCTTTTTCAGTGGTCCAGGCGTCTCAGAAACTGATGACCGGGGCATCTACCGACTCTACGGGCTGCTCCCGGGTCAATATATCGTCCATGCCGGAGGCAAGGGACAGTTTGGTCAGTTTACTCCGAGCGGATTTGATAGCGATGCTCCCACCTATTATCCATCATCCACTCGCGACACGGCTGTTCCGGTCTCAGTCAGAAGCGGCGACGAAACCAGCGGCATTGATATTAAGTACAGGAGCATGGAAGGGCATTCCATTAGCGGCCTGGTTTTGGGAAACGTTGATCAGAGTTCCGGGAACGTTGCCATCACAGTGTTCCTGTCAAATGCTGGTTCCAGTTCGATCCTGTCGCTTGGGCTCGTTGCCGGCACCGATCAGCGCCGTGCCTTCAGCTTCAATGGCATTGCTGATGGTGAATACGATTTGTTTGCCACCTATATGACACGCCAGAACGATAACGCGCGAGTAGGAACGAGGCGGGTGACGGTGCGCGGCGTGGATGTAACCGGTGTTGAGTTGAATCTAGCGCCACTTGCGTCCATTACAGGAACAATTTCCCTCGATCCCATTAAACCGGAAGACACATGTGACAAACGAGGCTCGCAACTGATCGAGACCATCCCCACGGTACGTCGCGATGAGCCCAGGAAGAGTGGCAGCCAATCGATGATTGCACTGCTGTCGGGAGGACTCGGGCTGCTGAGCGAGAAGGGCGAGTTTGGGTTGCGGAATCTCGAAGCGGCCAGGTATCGACTGGAAATAAAACTGCCAACCGAAAGCTGGTACGTACGCACGATTAACTTGCCTGGAGCGGCTTCGCGAGCGCAGCAACCTTCTTCGACTCAAGCGAGTCAGCCAACCGCCGCAAATCCAAACCCAAACGCCTGGCAAGGTGTCGTGACTCTCAAGGCCGGAGAAAGCCTCAACGGCGTTTCGGTTATGGTGGGCCAGGACGCCGCCGGTTTATATGGTCGCGCCGGACCTGAAGGGGCTGTGATACGAGAGGGAACACGCGTGCATCTGGTTCCCGTCGAACGTGAGCAGGCGAACAACGTTCTTCGTTACGGCGAAACGTTCGTCAACAGCGACGGCAGCTTTGCCATTACAAACATCGCTCCAGGTCGCTACTTCATTCTCGCGCGCGTCGAATCACCAACCGAAACGGATACTCCTGCGCGGCCGGTAGCCCTGGATCCTCCAACGCGAGCCAAAGTGCGTCGCGAGGCGGAGGCAGCGAATACAATCATCGAGCTAAAACCTTGCCAACGGGTTCTCGATTATTCGTTGAAGCTCAGCCCGCCCCAGTGATTTAAACTGAGAGCGTCAGACGCGCTCACGATCGCCGAAAATCCGTGCCCATCTGTTTCCAAATGGGCCTTCTGAGCCAAGGGTTAATAGTATGCGGACGAGCGCGATCATTTTGCTCCTTGTGGCTCTGTTATCTAAATTTTATTTAGTGAACCGGCTTTGCCCAAAACTCAGAAATTCCACCGACGGCAGTCGGTGGATTCTTCAGATCCTTTCTACAGAAGCCACCGGAAAAGAATCTCTGAAATCCCACCAACGGCAGTTGGTGGATAGTTCAGATCTTTTCTAACGCATTCACGCCTTCTTCAGACCTGTATTCCGCTCACGTTTTTGTAGTTTACACATAACCGCCCACAACTGTGGAAAGCGATCTGAACAATCCACCAACTCCCGTTGGTGGGATTCGGAGTATTCTTGCGATGACTCCTTGTAGAAAAAACCTGAACAATCCACCCACTGCCGTGGGTGGGATTTCGGACTTTTGAGGCAAAAGCTTAGTGAACCGCCGAACTCTCGATCAAACAGAGGTGAGCACGGTCAATAGTAGGCAGAACAGTGGTAGTTCGATCTTCGAGATCCATTTGGGCGCGTAGATCGAATCACTCGAACGCGATGGGATTTGTCCCAACTTAAAACATTCGCACCATTTCAACCTCGGCGCGTTCGCCGGCCAGACAGTACGGATTCAATTCCGTGCCACTGAAGATGTAACGCTGCCGACGTCATTCCGCGTGGATGATGTATCGGTCCAGTAAGTCTGAAAGCTCGAGGTAGGAGAGGCATTCTTGTCTCTCCTGCCTCAACAACACAAAGCCTGACCGACCGGCTGCCATCACTCAACCTGCGAGGGTCGCATCAATACAGAACCGCGAGCGGTAGCGACCGGATGCCACCATTCAACCTTGACTGGACGCGAATACAGAACCGCGAGCGGTAACGACCGGATGCCGCCACTCAACCTCGACTGTACACGAATACAGAACCGTGAGCGGTAGCGACCGGATGCCACCACTCAACCTCGACTGTACACGAATACAGAACCGTGAGCGGTAGCGACTGGATGCCACCACTCAACCTGCGAGGGTCGCATCAATACGGAACCGTGAGCGGTAGCGACCGGATGCTACCACTCAACCTCGACTGAACACGAATACAGCACCGTGAGCGGTAGTAACTCGAGTTGTTAGTCAAGCTGGCTGCTAGCAAAAAGTTGAACGGAGCGACTAGCCCAATGGTTCAATCGTAAAGGATCCGGATCTGACACACACCAGCCAACTTGAGTGGTGGCATCCGGTTACTACCGCTCACGGTGCTGTATTCGTGTTCAGTCGAGGTTGAGTGATAGCATCCAGTCGCTACCGCTCGCGTTCTGTATTGATTCGACCGTTCGCAGGTGAGTGGTGGCATCCGGTCGCTACCGCTCACGGTTCTGTATCGAGTGGATCTGAGGTCAAGCAATCAAATACTCCGTTGTCTAACATGAATCACAGTTAGGAATCTTACAATCAGCACTCTTGAGACCTGGGATCTATCTCGCGAATTCATACTTCCTGGTTTCGTGTTTATACTCTTGGAACAGATTGCGACGCCGCGATAAGTCTACTAATCCGAGAAGGAATTGATGATGGTTACAGTCATAAAACATTTAACGATGGCAGAGCTCGAAGCGGGATTGGACGAGATACGCCGCGCCCCCAAAGATGAAGGCGTGTTGGAGTTAATTGTGCGACGGCCGCGCGTCGAGGAGCGTGAAATTTTGGAAGAGGGCGTCCTCGATCCAGTCGAAGGGTTGGTCGGCGATAGTTGGATTACCAGGCGAAGTTCTCGGACAGCGGACGGGTCTGCACATCTCGAGATGCAAATCAACATTATGAGCGCTCGCGTCGCTGCGCTGGTCGCGCAAGACAAGGACCGTTGGCAACTGGCGGGCGATCAGCTTTACCTCGATATGGATTTGAGTGCTGAAAACTTGCCTGCGGGAACTCAACTGGCAATTGGGTCAGCTGTGATTGAAGTGACACCTCCACCACACACAGGCTGTATGAAGTTTGTTTCTCGCTTCGGACTCGACGCGATGAAGTTTGTAAATTCACCGGTTGGTCGCGAGCTTCATCTGCGTGGCATCAACGCCCGGGTAATTCAAGCCGGCGTGGTTCGTGTTGGCCAGACTGTAAAGAAGCTTTCGCGAAGCAGTTAGATCCTCATCTGCAAGAAAACTTAACGGCTCTATTGTCTTGAATTGGACAAGATCAGAAAAGTGATTCCTGAGGCGCGTTTCATTCATATCATCCGCGACGGCCGCGACGCCGCTCTCTCCTTGCGGCGAATGTGGTTTTCACCAGGTTGGGAGATCGAGACTCAAGCCGCTTATTGGCGCAGGTGCGTGCTGGCGGCAAGAAAGGCCGGGCTTGGCCGCGCTGACTATTGCGAGGTTCGCTACGAGGACTTAGTCTTGAACACGCGAGAAACCTTGAAAGCAATTTGTAAATTTGTCGATC
>DATBRN010000071.1:0-4942 GCA_036560225.1 Pyrinomonadaceae bacterium
GTAGTGTGCGCCGGCAGTAACAATGGAGCCGACAAGTGAAATGCCCGAGATGGCATTGGTTGCCGACATAAGCGGCGTATGCAACAGCGGTGGCACCCGCGAGATCACCTGGTAACCGAGGAACGCTGCGAGCGCGAAAACGTAAAGCGCGGAAATTAGGGTTTCTGCGGTCATAATTAACCAGCCTCCAAAATCACGAAGTGGTAGTTTTTCAAAGTCGCGTAACCAAACACATTCTTGTGGCTTTGCCGCCACACAGTGCGGTAAGGCTATGCCTTACCGTACGCTCCCAATACTTCTGAGGCTACGCCTCATTGCGAATCGGAGGCGCAGCCTCGAATACAAAAATCAATTGGCGGTAAGGCATAGCCTTACCGCACTGTTGGGCGGCAAAGCCGCATTCCTCCTCAGCTTCATACAACTGTTCCTACCGCCGCGGCGACACGGCTGTTTACAAACTGTCCCGCATGCGTAACACACGACGGGCCAACTACATCGTCGTTCAGGTCGACGTTCAACTCGCCGTCTTTGATTAACAAACCGAGAAAGGCCGTGACGTTGCGCGAATAGAGTTGACTGGCGTGGACTGGAACAGTTGCTGCCAGATTCGTCGGCGCCATGATCACCACACCGTTATGCTCGATCGTTTGATCCGGCTGACTGAGCGCACAGTTTCCTCCGGTTGCTCCAGCGAGGTCGACGATGATTGCGCGCGGTCTCATTCCGTTGACTGCTTCTTCAGTGACGAGCAACGGCGCACGCCGGCCGGGAACTTGTGCAGTTGTGATTACCACGTCTGCAGTCTTGGCGTGCTCTGCGATCAAGTCTCGCCCACGCTTCAACGCCTCCTCCGATAATTCGACCGCATAACCACCGGCGTCTTCAGTTTTGAGTCCACCCAAATCAACTTCCAGGAATGTCGCACCGAGCGAGCGCACTTGCTCTCCTGCAGCCGCGCGAACATCATAGGCTTCAACCACACCACCGAGACGGCGAGCTGTGGCAATAGCCTGTAGTCCAGCCACGCCGGCGCCGAGTACCAGTACGCGCGCCGGCGGCACCGTGCCCGCTGCAGTCATCAATAACGGAAACATTCTGGGAATACTTGCGGCAGCCAGGACGACGGCTTTGTAACCTGCCACTGTGGCCATTGAAGACAACGCATCCATCGACTGTGCGCGGGTGATGCGTGGAATTAATTCCATCGCAAACGTCGTCAGACCACGGGTCATGGCCGGCTCCAACGCCTGCGGCTCGTCGAGCGGACGAAGGAAGCCCAACACGACCGCTCCGGGTTTTAATGCGGCCACGACTTCGGGCGATGGCCGGTTAACGGTAACCAGAACGTCTGTCCCGGCGAGTATCGCGTTTCTGTCTGACGAGACCTCGCCTCCCGCTGCCGTATAGTCCGCATCTGATCGAGCAGCTGCGAGACCTGCCTGGCTTTCAACAGTTACAATCACTCCCGAGCGTAGCAGTGTCTTCACCGAATCAGGCATCAGCGCCACGCGCGCTTCGCCCGGAAGTTCTTCTTTGAGAACGGCGATCTTCATTTCAGTTTGGATTTAACTGCGGGATCCAAAGAAATTTGCGGCATAGACCCGGGAAGCATTTTTCAGACTATGAGTGCGACTCGGAGTATAGCATTGCGCACAGACCGGCCCAAAAAAGTTGTGGCGAGGCTCACTGGGACCGCGGGCGTCTCGCCCGCACTGAGCGCAGCGAACACCGCGTTAGTCAAAGGGTGCTAACGAATAAAACGGGATAACATCTGGGAGGCAGTAATCCCAGTCGCGGAGTTACACTTTTGTCGCCTAAAGCGAACGGGTTGTTCGCGCTGCGCGCTCATTGCGGGCGAGACGCCCGCGGTCCCAGTGAACGATCCCAGTGAACGAGGTTTGCCAGCTTTTGAAGAGCCGCCTATAATCAAGTTCCTATAGCGCGGCGCATTGGTGTAGTTGGTTAACACGCTGCCCTCTCAAGGCAGAGATCACGGGTTCGAGTCCCGTATGCGCTACCAACCTCTTCACTACGCATATCACACTGATTCCTGCGCCTTTTTCGTGAGCATGTGGCTGCGCTTTGTCGTGGGGGGCCCCCGAGAATGGCTTGGACATTGAGATCTGGCTGCGGTAACATCGATGTTGCCGTGCATATCGCGTTTTGATGTGTCTCGGTCTTGTCCTACTCACCTCATCGCCCTTTAGAGGCCCGGCTGTGCTGGGACTCTGCGCTTAAGGGTGGAAATGCCGCAACGAACTCCATTCCCCCTGTCATGTGCACTTAATGAATCGAATTTTCAAACCAGTCTGTCCCAGAGCGGCATACGGCTCCCTCTTGACACCTACTACAAAAAAGAGCAGCGCAATACTGTTTCTCAGCCTGATTTCATGGTCAACGTTGGTCTGTTTCAGCCTATGGCTACTCTGGGGCTATCAGAACACGCCCGGTCTCGCCGCTAATTCGCCCCGAGAATGGCCCACAAACAGCCGGATTCAACCAGCAAGGGATCATGCGACTTTAGTCATGTTGGCCCATCCCTTTTGTCCTTGCACCAGAGCAAGCATAGGGGAACTTGCCTCAATAATGGCTCATAGCCAGGGTCGTTTGAGCGCTTATGTCCTCTTTCTCAAACCGGCAGGTTCCTCTGAGGCTTGGGAGAAAACGGACCTCTGGCAAAGTGCTTCCAGAATTCTCGGAGTCAAGGTGATCCCGGACGATGAAGGGCGAGAGGCGCGTCTCTTCCAAGCTGCTACGTCAGGTCAGACCGTTCTCTATGATCGCGATGGCCGTTTACTTTTCCGCGGCGGAATCACAAGCTCGCGTGGGCACTTTGGTGATAACGCAGGCCAGGCTTCAATCATATCCATCGTAAACGCCGAGGTCCCGGATCGAACGGACACCTCCGTCTTTGGTTGTCCTTTGTTTCATCCGCAAACTGAATGTAGGACATCAACCGATGAAAGAAGCAAAGACTAGAGCAGAGACCGCGAAGACCAACGCGAGTCGAATCGCAGAGGTCTTTAACCAACATCGTGAGGATATTTATAGGCGAACGGATCACATGTTCGCCGTCTTGATGACGATTCAGTGGGTTGGTGGCATTGTTGCCGCATACTCGATTTCACCAAGAACGTGGGTAGGTACGAGCAGCCAAACCCACATACATGTTTGGGCGGCGGTGTTCCTGGGTGGGGCGATCAGTTCACTACCGATTTTTTTGGCGGTCACGCGTCCGGGGCGCACCTCAACTCGTTACACTGTGGCCATCGGCCAGATGTTGATGGGCGCCTTGCTAATCCACCTTACGGGTGGCCGAATCGAAACGCACTTCCATGTCTTCGGCTCGCTGGCTTTCCTCTCGTTCTACCGCGACTGGCGCGTGCTGATTCCGGCAACGCTCGTGGTTGTTGTCGACCACCTGTTGCGAGGAATCTTTTGGCCGCAGTCTGTCTATGGCGTTCTCGCGGGAAGCGAGTGGCGATGGCTCGAGCACGCTTTCTGGGTTCTCTTCGAGGACGCATTCCTCTTTATTGCCATCAAGCGCAGCGTTAAGGAGATGTGTGACATTGCGGAGCGGACAGTGGAAAGTGAAAACCTCAATCGAGAGCTGGAAGGCTACGTCATCCAACGAACCGGACAGCTTGCCGCCGCCAACAAAGAACTGGAGACAGAAGAAGCCGAACGTAGGTCGGCGGAAGAGGCGTTGCGCGAGTCGGAACGGCGCTACCGGTTGCTATTCGAGAGCAATCCGTTTCCGATGTGGGTGTACGACCTCGAGACGCTTGCCTTCCTCGCCGTCAATGGAGCGGTTGTGCGTCGCTATGGGTATTCAAAGGAAGAACTCCTGAACATGACGCTCAAGGACATCCGGCCCAAGGAGGATGTACCGGCGCTACTCGAAAATGTATCAAAGGTTAATGGAGAGCCTAGTGATTCTGGCGTATGGCGGCACCGGAAGAAGGATGGAACGATCTTTGACGTTGAAATCTCGTCGCACCCTTTAACGTTTGCTGGACGCCGAGCGGAGCTCGTGCTGGCTATTGACGTTACCGAGCGCAAGCGAGCCCAGGAAGCCCTGCATCGGAGCGAAGAGCAGCTGCGCCAGTCGCAGAAGATGGAGGCAGTTGGAAAACTCGCCGGCGGCGTGGCCCACGACTTCAACAATCTGCTGACAGCGATCACTGGTCATAGCGAAATGTGCCTGAGACGCCTGACGCCGGACAATTCTCTCCATCGCCATATTAAAGAGATAAAGAAGGCGGGAGACCGGGCAGCCGCGCTCACACGACAACTCCTGGCTTTTAGCCGCAAACAAATTCTCCAGCCTGAAGTGGTTGACCTAAACCACATCGTGGTTGAGCTCAATAAGATGTTACAACGCCTGATCGGCGAGGACATTGACCTTCTCATGGGATTGGCGGCAGACCTTCGGAAAGTGAAGGCCGATCCAAACCAAATTGAGCAGGTGATAATGAATCTTGTGGTCAACGCCCGCGATGCGATGTTTAAAGGTGGCAAGCTCACTATCGAAACAAGCAATGTGTACCTGGACAAAGACTCTGCCGACCTTCACGTCACCATCCCTGCCGGAAACTATGTGATGTTGGCCGTGAGTGATAACGGATGTGGTATGGACGCGAAGACGAAGGCACACATCTTTGAACCCTTCTTTACGACCAAGGAAGTTGGGAAAGGTACCGGTCTGGGATTGGCAACGGTCTACGGCATCGTCAAGCAAAGCGAGGGAAGCGTTGGAGTCTATAGCGAGGTAGGCGTCGGTACCACTTTGAAAATTTACCTTCCCGCCGTTGAAGAACCGGTAGCAGAGGATTCGGCAGAACCCGAAAATCTTGACACGTGCAAGGGGACCGAAACAGTCCTGGTGGTAGAAGACGAAGATGTTGTAAGAGCGATGGCAACCGAAGTCCTGCGTGAGAAT
>DATBRN010000072.1:0-16131 GCA_036560225.1 Pyrinomonadaceae bacterium
ATTAAAGGTCCAATAAGCGTTCCCGTGAGTACCTTCAAATGCCGTAGAGTGCTATCCATGCCGCTAAGTTCCCTTGAATTACAATAGGTCGCTTCTCTTTCACGGCGGCGACACGGGTTCGACTCCCGTACGGGACGCCAATTCTTTCAACACTCTGCCCTGCGAACACTTGGAAGAATCCTCTTCATAAGCTTGGTCTGCGCCTCTCGAAGCGGCGACTTCTGAGGAAGGGTAACCCAACGATTCAATCGAAGAAGGCCGCTGGCGCGCGCGCCAGTAAGCCCAGGTTTTGTTGGCGCTCGCGCTGTGCCTGGGTCGTGATCCCCTCGTACACGGCTTCGTAATGGGCAATCGAAGACTCGAGCGAATAGCGTTCGATCATGCGCGCACGAGCGGCAGCGCCGAGAGCTTGCCGACCCGCTCGACCGATCGAGATTAGTTCCTCTATCCCCTCTGCCAAAGCCACGGAATCCCTGGCCGGCACTAATCGCCCGGTCGGCCCTACGATCTCTGGCAGATCGCTAACCGCGGTTGCGACACAGGGAACTCCTGCCGACATTGCCTCTCCGATCACATTCGGAAATCCTTCGCTGCAAGATGACGAAGCCGCAATATCAAGGGCTACCACGATGCGCTCAATATCCAGTCGTTCACCAAGCAGAAACGTATTTCCTTCCAACCGCCGTTCCCGAATGAGGGCGCGAAGCTCGGCGTTCTTATGGTCAACTCCTTTACCGCACATAACAAACCGCACCTTTGAATGATTCCGAGAAAGCATCTCTGCGGCGCGCAAAAAATTCCCGTGGTCTTTCACTGGATGATAGCGGCCAATCAAGCCTATTAGGATTGCGTCATCCTGAAGACCCAGCTCGCGGCGAACGCCGAGACGTGCCTCCTCTGAAGGCGCGAATTTTTCGGTGTCAAAGCCAGGATGAAAAACCAGTGTCTTCTCTTTCTTGTACCCGATGGCCTCATGTTGAGAGGCGCTGGTCTTCGAGACGTACACGATCCTCCTCGGCGCTCTTGAAATACAAGCGTCCAGCCTAATCACCAACGCTGTCAGCCATTTCTCGTAAGCGAAGCTATAAAGCGATTGGTGGACACTCCAGAGGACAGCCGGGCGTTCGTGTGCAAACGCCGCTGCAAACTGGGCCGCCAGGTTTCCATGATACATCCAGCCGTGGATGACCTCCGGGCGTGTTTTGCGCACTATCTGCACCAGCCGTTTAACTGACCTGGGGCCGGGCAGCGAGCCGCGAATACCGAGGCTGTGAACGGGAACGCCGAGCGCCTCAATACTCTGGCGCAATTCGCCGTCGTCTCGCATCGAGATAACCATTGGCGCGAACCGCTCTCTCGTTGTGGCCGCCAGCAACTTGTAAAGTTTCATTTCCGCGCCGGCAACGCAGAGGTCAGGGATGATGTGGAGAACGCGTAGAGGACCAGATACAGCAAGCGGGGCCGCCGCGTGCGACAAGTTATCAATATTATTTGGAACTTCCTGAAGGGGCGCTGAAGCTGGAACCATTTGTTCGAAACCTGGGTGTGGCAATACCGCGACAAAGATAGTCTTACTCCAGAGAAAGTCAACTCAAATGTCCGACTTCAAGTGTTCGAACAGCTGAGGTTTGTCTAACCAGAAGCGGCAATTTCGCGAATGGCAGCCGCGAGTTTGGGGGCATTTACGGTGATTGAGAATTGTTCTTCCACGAGTTTCCGGCCCGCCGCGCCGAGCCGTGCGGCGGCTCTTCTATCGTCAAACAGCCGCCGCAATGCGTCAAACCATTCGTTCGGATTTCGCGCGGCCAGCCCTACATCGCTCTGGCCAAGCAGGCTTTTGCTGACGCCCACCGGACTGACAATCGCGGGAATGCCCACCGCCAGGTACATAATCATCTTAAGCGCACACTTTCCTCTCGCCCATTCCGTGTCCGGGAGCGGCATTAGTCCGACATCCATCTCCTGAACCAGCCGAATTTCCTTCTCCGCGGACCAGCGAACAAAACGCCAACTTTCTGAAGGGAGTTTTTTCAGCACCGGCCGCCGATCGCAAACGACCAGCAATTGAGTCTGCTTGTTCTGACTAAGAAACTCCGCAACCGCTTCTTCAATCCGATAAAGATATCCGAGGTTCGAAGAAGTGCCGGTCCATCCGATTATCCAATCGTTCCCTGGCCTCGGGGGCCCAGGCCGCCACCGTGCAGTGTCCAGCGAAGTGGGAATGGTCCAGACGCGCACATCGAATTTCCGGTAATAGTCGGCGATGAATTCATTACCGGCGATTACGCCGTGGCAAACCCGGGCAAGGCTTTCAGAAGAATTCGGGGCGTTCAACCAGATCGCGTCGTCTACATCAAGTAATCGCCTGGTCCCCGCAAGACCTTCGAGCGTGCGTCTTCCCGGCACCAGCTCGCGTTCTAGCCACGTCACCCTACTGGAGCGTGAGGCCAGTACACCTGGCAGCCGTGCGACGAGTGCCAGCGGCAACACGCGCTTAGTGTGGTACTTGTTGACCAGCGGGTAGTGTTCAGTGACTTGAATACCGAAATTACTGAGGGGACCTATGAACTGGCGGACCCGAAAGCGGCTCGAAGGATTATGGCTTCCGGATGTTAAGGCCGTAACTTTGATCATGCGAGAATTCTTGCCGCGTTCAGAATTCAAAAGTTTTGCGCTGGTCTTGTATGCCGCTTCGAGCTTTACTTTTCGTAACCCAGCTCATTCAGCAAGTCACCCGCAACTCTCTCGAATGTAGCCAATTCCTCTCTGCCCATCTCGGACTTCCAGCGGCCAATACGTTTGGGTTCGGGAGGCCGAGAAGTTAGGCTACGTAAGCGCAGGCGAGAATCCTTTGTCGCAAAAACAGCGCCATCAGGTTTATACGCGGTTCCGAGTTCATCCAATCTTTCGTTCGCGTACTGATAATAATCTTCCATGCGCGCGTCGTAGGGAAGTTTGATGAATTCGCAGATCTCTCGTAAGACGCTGGTGCTGTTGAGCAGGAGATCTTACCTGATTTCGACGTAATGGCGGCAATTCCGGGCGTCCTTGCGCGCGAGCCGGATCTGCCTGACCCAGTTCCTGGCAATTACTTCAATGTTGTCGCTGCTGAAGGGCAAGCCTCTGGCAGACAATGCGGCATCTCTGCCGTCGCGTATGATATGAATGAAGTGAGCCTTGGGCAAAACGTTCTGCACCACGGGAAGGTACTGAGAATAAAACGGCGTCTTATCTCCCCAGCGTTATCAAAACGCATCGCGTACATGCAAAAGAACGTCCTGAGTCCCTGAGAAATCGAGAATGGCTCAAGCTGAAACAGCGCCTCGGCAAATGCTTCATCGGCTATATGAAAGTCATCCCAGGTTGAGCTTTCGGTAAGCGTGCGAAAAAACTTCCTGCGGAGGTCGTTTAGCCAGGATCCCTCTTTGGCAGTATTCTTGAGTCGCCGATAAAACATTCGGCTCAGCGGATTGGTTAGATTTGAGGCCATGGGAATAAAAGCCCGCTTCGTGCGTCACAGCGAGTTGCGGATGGGCGTCCAACATAAGCGTCAAGAGCGTGGTCCCCGAACGCGCCACGCCAACAATAATAAGCATTGGATGGTTGATATTTGCTGACCCTGCCGGTTCCAGCTCAAATGATCGATCGAATAATTTCATTGTCCTCAATTAGCGCCGCGCCGGCCGAAATGATAACTGACGGAGCGAGCACGACAAACTTTACAGGTGTTCCGCTGGGGAAGAGAGTTCGGTCCGCGGCTGGCTGGAGTGCCTCGTCCTCGATGGTGGGGCAGGTGGTCGGACTTATCCGTTCGATTGTAATTGCCCGCCTTCTAGTTCCTGAGGATTTCGGCCTTCTGAGTATGGCGCTGACCGTCATCGCTGGGTTAACGGCTTTGACGACGATCGGATTGGACCAATCGATCGTGTCGAATAAGTTTGCTGATCATAGCGCCCTTCAGTCGCATATGAACACAGTCTGGTCCGCGGAACTGGTGAGAAGTCTGGTTCTCACGCTGCTGGTGATCGCATGCGCTTATCCTCTGGCAAGCTTCTACGGGCAACCGAGACTACTCGTTATCATTCCCGTCCTCAGCCTGAGCGTCTTGATTCAAGGCTTCCAGAACGTGGGACTAATCATCCTCCGCAAGCAAATTGGTTTTGCGAGGATTTTTTGGTACGAACTTGCCACAAACATCGGCGGAATCGTTGTGACGATTGGCCTGATCCTGGTGCTGCGTAATGTTTGGGGCCTGGTGGCCGGCTTGTTAGCGACTACGGCTCTGAGCGTAATTCTATCTTACGTTTTCCATCCTTACAGACCTCGCTTGTCATTCGACAAGATTGCGTTTCAGCGGGCGTTGAACTTTGGAAAATTTGCGCTGGTAATAGCGGTGGGGTCATATATAACCACGATGGCCGACAATGTCATGGTGGGACGCTTGCTGGGTGCGAACGCGCTGGGCAATTACGCTCTTGCTTATAATCTGGCTAGCGTCCCTATTGGCGTGCTTGTTTACGCTTTGGGCCGAGTGCTGTTTCCGGCATACGCTGAAATTGCGGCAAATCGTCCGTACGATCTTGAACGGGCATTTACCAAAGTCTTCACGATCTCCTCTCTTATTCTGATAACTATCACAGTGCCCATCTTCCTGCTGGCCGATGAGATAGTACAACTACTTTTTGGTCCCACCTGGGCCACAGCGGGATCCGTGATCAAGGTTTTGTCTTTGATTATTCCGCTGCGCGGGTTGGTGTTGATAATTTCGACAGTCTTCTTCGGCCTGAATCGGCCACAACAAGTGGCCGTGGGGAAAATACTGGAAGCGAGCGTCTTTCTCGCATTACTCTATCCTTTGATTGTTGCTTTTGGACTGACTGGCGCCGCATGGGCCGGCATAATCGCTTATGCGTTTGCTTGCGTAAACCGCGTTAGAGCCTTGGCAGAGATTATTCCCGGGATCCCGTCAAAACTGGTTAGAATTTCATTGTGGTCTGTGGCTGCAGCCAGCGCTTCGCTGTTTATTGCAAGCGTTGCCTTGAGCTTTCTTGATTCAGCCCTGCCGCGACTAATTGTGGGTGGTCTGATTTCAACTATCACTCCCGCACTTTTCCTGTTGCTGATCAGAGGCGATTTGAGAAAGTGGATCGTCGCCTGACCTTTGGTTATTCAGCATGCTTTCACCTGATACAAAAACCGCTCTGGTAATTGGCCACCCGGGGCATGAACTGCGCGTTTTTCACTGGCTTGAAGTAATGCGGCCGGCGGTGTTTGTGTTCACTGACGGCTCGGGCCGGACGGGGCGCTCTCGGTTGCCCTCAACCACCAGGATTCTCGATCAGGTCGGAGCTTCCAGCGGTTTGTTCTACGGACCGCTAACCGATGCTGAGGCCTACGCTGCGATCCTCGGTCAGAATTTTGATCTCTTCAGCGGGCTGATGCGCCGACTGGCTGAATACTTGATCGACGAAGAAGTTACGTGTGTGGTGGGTGATGCGTTGGAGGGTTACAACCCAATGCACGACGTTTGTCGTTTAGTAATTGGAGCAGCCGTAGAAATGGCGCGTCGAGCCACCGGCCGCGCGGTGGAAAACTTTGAGTTCTTACTCACCGGAAAACCCGACAGTCGCGGCACCTGGGAAGATGATGGGGCAATCAGGCTCGAACTTGATGATGATGCCTTCGCACGCAAGGTGGCAGTGGCACGATCTTATACAGAGCTGGAATCAGAAGTTAAGGAAGCGATAACGCTCAATCGTCTCGATGCTTTTCGGGTTGAGTGTTTGCGTCGCGTTCCCAATCGTCCTCCGGCTGTTGCTGCCGATCATAAGCCGTACTACGAGCAATACGGCGAACAGCAGGTTTTGTCTGGCCATTATTACCAGGTCATCCGTTATCGCGAGCACCTTATGCCGCTTGCCGAAGCGCTCTGGCGTCAGGTTGTGGCTAATTTCCCAGCTAACATGGAAGCGCGAGAGTCGCAAGTATCAACCTAGCAATCTGGTTTTTGTCCGCAGATTCCGCAGCGCCGCCTTTTCAAAGCCTTGGTTGGGTTAGCCCCCTGTGAAATCCGCTGGATCTTTTGGATAGACCTGAAAGTATTCGATTATGGGACTGCGAATTCTCATTACGAACACCGCGCTCTCAGCGCGAAATGGTTCAACCGTGTACGTGCGGGATCTCGCGCTCGGGCTGCTCAAACGAGGACATACGCCGCTGGCGTATAGCACCATTCTTGGCGATGTGGCTGACGAACTCCGTGCCGCGACGGTCTCAGTGGTCGACGACTTGAACCAGTTAGAGATTGTGCCGGACTTGATCCATGGGCACGAGCACATGGAGACCATGACGGCGCTGTTGCATTTTCCCGGCGTGCCGGCGATTAATCTTTGCCACAGTGCGACTCTCTGGTATGACACACCTCTAGTTTTTCCCCGCATCCTGCGCTATGTCGCCGTCGATCAACCGTGTCGCGATCGCCTGCTGGTTCGCCATGGCATCCCTGAAGAGCGGATTCGTGTGCTGCTCAACTTTGTAGATCTCGATCGCTTCAAAGTGCGGAACACGCCGCTTCCCGCGCGCCCTCAACGCGCACTGATCTTTAGCAACTACGCCAATTCGCAGACGCATCTGCCTGCCGTGCGCGAGGCCTGCCGCCGCGCGCATATTCAGCTCGACGTTGTAGGCAGTGGCGAAAAGAACGAGAGCGCTCGACCGGAGGAGATTATCGGCGAATACGATCTTGTCTTTGCGAAAGCGCGTTGCGCGCTCGAGGCACTAGCTGTGGGCGCGGCGGTGATCCTTTGCGACGCCGGTGGCGTTGGTCCGATGGTGACAAGGGGCGAGTTTGATAAGTTGCGACCACTCAATTTTGGGATCCGGACTCTTCGCGAAGCGTTGAATCCGGACGTTCTGGTCCGCGAGATCGAACGTTATGATTCAGCTGAAGCCGCGGCCGTCAGCGAATTAGTTCGAGCCACTGCAGGGCATGAATCGGTCATCGATGAACTGATAAGTCTCTACGAGGAAGTAATCGATGAGTATCAGAAATCTACCCGAGTGGGTAACGACGAGGAAGGACGCGCCGCCGCCGCGTACTTACGCCAATTGAAGATCGATTTTGCGACTCACGGCGCTGCGTCGCTGCGCCTGCGTGAACGCCTGGAGCGCTTCCCGATTTTTGGGCGGGTGGGACTGAAACTGCTGCGACGGATCACCGGCCATCCCGGCCAATGAACCTCTTACCGGCGAGTTTCCCTTTGGATCTAAACGTCTTTTGCCGCCAGCTCTTTATTGTCTGTAGTCGCAAAGCGCCATCAACGCCCACTATGATCAGCAGCACCCAAAACGGGTAACGAATCCGGTACAGCGCGCCAATATTGGCGACCACTAGGCCCAGCACAATTACAGACAGCGTAGCAATCGTTACGAGGAACCAGATCGCCAACTGATCGTGTCTTTTCCAAAGCCCCCACAATGCCAGCGCCATGACGAGGTACATCGTCAACGTCTCGAGACCGCTGAGAGCTTTTCCCCAACGGCCGACATTGGCTCCTGAAGCCAACCACATGTTTGGAAAAGGAGCGAGCAATCCGATCTCCGCTGCCCGCGGCAGATAGCGGATAACTTCTCCCCAGCTTTCCAGTACCACGTCGGCATCGATGTTTGAACTCGTCTCCGGATAACTGACAAACAAATAACGTGTCCAGGCGACCCGTTCGCGCAATCTCGTTAGGGGTGGCGACGACTTGGACGGTGGCTTCACACGAAAGTGCTTTTCCGACTCAGCAGCGGCATTGATCGTCGGATTTGCTCCGGTTCCAGCGCCTGAGAGAATTGGATGAGGATTCGGATTGCGATAGCGAGGTACCAATCGCGGCCCCAGCACCGGAACACCGAGCGCGATGACGAGAAGAGCGATACCGACAATCAGGTTGCCACTCGCAATCTGTTTCGCCTGCATAAATCGCAAGCATTGAAAACCCGCGCTGAGCAAAACGACAATTAAAGTCAGAACCCACAAATCAGGTTTGACAAACCATAGCAGCATAGCTAACGCGCCGCTCAGCAGGGCCGTCCAAAGGCCCCTGGTTCTGGAAAATGATCTGGTCAAACAGCAGGTAGCAACAAAAATGAGCCCGAGCAGCAGTGCAATAAACAGGAGGTCTTTTAATATCTGCGACGAGTGCAGCAGAAAGGTGGGCCAAACGGCGACGAGGATTGCGGCAAACCGCCCAGTGCGTGGGTCAGAGATTTCAGCGCCCAATTTGAAAACCAGAAAAATGGTGGCTACATAACAAACAAGATTCAAAGGTTCGGCGGCCAGGATATTAAAACCAACCAACGGCCCAAGCGCGGCGAAGACCAGTGAATAGAGTTTAGTGTGCAGTGGGAAAGGTGCGCTGGCCCAGGCGGCAATCCCAGCCTGCTGCAGCTGGTTGGCGAGACTGACGGCATCAGCCAGGTAGACCTCACTATCGCTGGCGAACCGTGCCACTCCGTTGCTGTCGACAAGCCCTGGAAAGAGTTTCGCCCGACCGACCGTAAAGACTAGCAAAGTAATGGTCGAGTGGAAGATTGCGGCCCACAGGAGACATCTGGAATTACCGAAGCAGGCGACCGAGGTGCTCTTCCCAGATGCGAACGGTGACAGGTTCATTAATTGACCTTGATTTGGTATTTGGTGTTCGGAGGGCGATCTTTACCTTGCCGTGCTCCAACGCGGGAGCGACACCGACACGATTCACACCAAAAACTTGTCGCTGGTCCCTTCGAGAAAAGCGACTATTCCTGGAGTTTACACAAAACATTTTACGCTGCCCACGCGCTGATACAGCGAGACGTCCATTAAACGTCCAATAAACGTTCCCCTGAGTCCTTCAAATGCGGTAAAGTGCTATCCATGCCGCTAAGTCCCGTTGAATTACGATAGGTCGCTTCTCTTTCACGGCGGCGACACGGGTTCGACTCCCGTACGGGACGCCAATTCCTCCGCATTTTCAAGATCCGCGTGGATGTCTCGCGGCTGCGCGTTTATGTCCCAACGGCAAAGCAGTTATTGAATGGCTAGGGCTCTGTCGATTCCAACAAGTTTTTTAGCGCTACTGATTCTCCTGAGCACCCTTGACAGCCAAGAATCCGTGGCGGCGATTCGACTGATCCACGTAGATTCCAACAATGCACCTCGCGGATTTACGCCGGTGTTAATAGTGGCCTGCGCATTGGGAAAAACGAAGGAAGCGAACGTGCCGTTGCTTTAGATGAAGCCGCGGCAAAGAGCGCCTTGGGCACCGCATTGTTAGTCTTCGACCTCGCGTGCAAGAAAGGCTCGGGTCACGCCGCCCAGCACGTAATTGCCGACAATGTCGCCCCTCGCATTGATGCCGAAGGCGCGTGTCACGGTCGATCCCGGGTAATGGATTGTGGTGTAGGTCTCTCCGGTTTTGACAAAACCGCGTAGGGTGGTCCCAACACTATATTGACCGACGATTGCGCCATCGGCATTGACATCCCAGGCCGAGGTTGCGTTGGAGCCGGGCACCATAAATGAGGTGAAGACGCCGTTTTCAATCATGTAACCTTGTGTCTGGTTGTCCATCATGTTGAACCAGAAGCCGACCATCAGCTGGAGGTCCGGCGTCGCTCCGTTATTCATAGAGCCGAAAGCATCAATCCTGATAGGTAGACCTTGCCTGGTCCGCCGCGGCGCCTCTAAAATGTGCGTCGCGCAAGTGTTGACCGCACTCTGTGTGTGAATCCTTTCCCCACTCCATCCCTTAAGGCGGGAACGAGGTGTGAAAGCGCTAGCAACGGCGCAAATCTTTTTTGTGAACGAGGCGGGAACCGTATAGAGGACGAGAGAGAGACCTGGTCATTTCCACGCCGTATCGCGCGTAGGGTGCCCGCATGACGCACTCGCCGAAGGAGATCACGCGGCTTTTGGTCGCCTGGGGCGACGGTGACGAGTCGGCCCTCGCAGCCCTGACCCCTCTAATCTATGAGGAACTGCATCGGCTCGCACATCACTACATGAGGGGCGAGCGCAGCGACCACACCCTGCAAACCACTGCCCTCGTAAACGAGGCTTACGTTCGACTGATAGATTGGAAGAACGTGAGCTTGACAATGATTTGGCTGAAGCTCATGCCGCCCTCGGCTTCTTGAATCACTTCAACTGGGATTGGGCGGGCGGCCGAGCAAGAGCTCAAGCTCGCAATGGAGCTCAACCCTAGCTACGCAAATGCCCACACCTTCTATGCCAGCTTTCTTATTTCGAGGGGGCGGAAGGAGGAAGCGATTGCCGAGGCGAATCGCGCGCAGCAGTTAGATCCATTCTCACTCTCCATAAGCTCACATAGAGGCTTCATACTCGAGAACGCGCGGCACTACGACGAGGCCATCGAACAACTTCGTAGAGTCATCGCGATGGATCCAAACAATTATCAAGCGCACTGGTTCCTGGGTCATATCTATGCGGCCAGTGGACGGTTTGACGAAGCCATTGCGGCATCTGAAAAAGCCGCTGCTTTATCGAGGACTCCGGGCGCGCTCGGATTTCTGGGAATGAATTATGGCTTCGCCGGGCGCAAAGCTGAAACCAACAAGATATTAAGTGAGTTGCTCGAACTCAACCGTCGCCGCTATGTGACGCCGCCAGCCCTGGCAAATGTTTACATTGGCCTTGGCGATAAGGATCAAGCGTTCTTCTGGCTGGAGAAGGCATATCAAGAGCGGTCCTACTACATGGCTTATCTCAAGGTGTTTCCCGCGGCCGACTCGCTGCGTTCGGATCCTCGACTCGACGACCTATTGCGCCGCATGGGACTATGGTGTATTAGTCCTCGGTCTGCCACGCTAAAACACGATTACTGATCGAAGATGAGGGCCTTTTGGACACTCGCCACGCGCGTCCATTAAACGTCCAATAAGCTCTCCCGTGAGTCCGTCAAGTGCCGTAGAGTGCTATCCATGCCGCGAAGTTCCTTTGAATTACAATAGGTCGCTTCTCTTTCACGGCGGCGACCCCGACCAGTCGGGGTTCGACTCCCGTACGGGACGCCACTCTGACTTTTCGTTGCGTAATCGCGCCTAAGCTGGACGCCACGTTACGGCTTGGAGGTTTCAGCATATCAGACTTTGTTCAATTAACCGCTCGGCCCGTGAGCTCGCTTGACAGGCTGTGCCTGACTCACCCGATCCCGACCCTCACGCTTGGCTTCGTACAAAGCCGCGTCAGCACGACGAACCAGTAACTCAGGACTAGTTCGCTCCTCGGATCGAAATTCCGCGATGCCAAAGCTGGCCGTGATCTTAATCGTCTCTGAGCCCCCCGTGGGAAAATCACTGGCCTTAATCGTCTGCCGTAACCGGTCGGCGACTTCAACTCCTCTAACAACGGTCGTCTCAACCAGGAGCACCGCAAACTCATCGCCGCCTGTGCGCGCTGCAAGGTCGGGAGCGCGAATATTTTCCTGCAATATTTCTGCCAGGTGGTTGATTACCTCGTCACCCCCTTTGTGACCAAACTCATCGTTAATCTTCTTGAGGTCGTCAACATCAAGCAACACCAAGCAAAACGGATGACGGTATCTTTCGGCGCGTTCGATTTCCCGCTCCAGTTGTTCATCGAAGCGGCGTCGGTTTGGTGCTCCGGTTAGATGGTCTGTATACGCGGCTTCTTCAACAGTGTCGAGATGGGCTCTAAAATCAAGTAAAGTCCGACTGCGTGCTAGCAGCAAGTCTAGATCGGCGATATTAGTAATGAAGCCCAGCGCGCCTACTTCTTCGCCCAACCGGAAATCTTCCGCTTCGATTCGTGCGGCGGATTGCAGGATGATAGGAATGTATCTAGTACGAGGGTTTTCGCGGATTCGCCTCGCTAATTCATACCCGTTCACGTCCGGCATCATGATGTCGGAAACGACCAGATCGGGTTGAAACGATTCAATAGCCGAGAGCCCCTCCCGGCCATTTGCTGCGGTGTGCACTTCGTAGCCTTCCCTGGCCAACGCCACTTTGAGCATTTCGCTTTTTTCAGGATTGTCCTCAACCAAGAGGACGTGAAATTTCCTTCTCATAGAATGGTAATTAGTACCTTCGGTGGATGTAACCGGTGTTCTCCAGATTTTTTCCGCCGACCATCAACTTCGGCTGTAGGAGTTTGGCCAAGGGCCGAGCCTGGCTAGCGTTAAGTTAAAATTCTTCGGCATTATCCATTCTCGCCTAAAGATTCGGTCATTCGATGACTGCCAGAACAAACTCCTCAACTTCGCCATGTTTGTTTTTCGAACCCGATATCCTAGGCTGCCGAGATGCAAGAGTCGTACCCCCCCTTTTGGTGTACACAGCGATTCCCCAACAAGAGAACGGCGCTTTGGAAAGCCAATTATTGGCTTTTTGACTAAAACCTGTTTCGTACAAAGGGTTTATGGGAGGTTTTGAATGTAATCCATCAAAGGCATTGGATTAAGAACTTGCAATGCTTCGATGCGGGCCGTATGCCTAGATACGGTTCACACCATTGTTCACTAACGAAAGTATCCTCCTCTGGTGGCATTGAGGTATGAATGAATCACATGTTGAGTACCAAACACAAAAGGCTCCCTTAACCTAAATGCGGACAGTGAAGGCGTCGTAGTCAAAAATCAATTTTAATAGTCGACGAGTTACCGTTTCGGGAACGACCGAAAGCATCACACCACGGAACCAGGTTCCTAGCCGGCTTTCCCACTGTCCTATGTTTCCATAAAGACGCGAGCCGCCAGCGATGGCTGCTGTTCTGCTGTATCGGCATTTTTCGTACGCGCGAAGCGCCTTAGCGGGATCGTTCTCTTTCGCCAGACACCTGGCAAGGACGGCTGCGTCTTCCACTGCCATGCATCCTCCCTGTCCGAGATTAGGTGTTGTCGGATGGATTGAGTCTCCTAACAGAGTCATACGGCCAAGACCCCAACTTTGAGTCGACGCACGATCAAATACTTTATTGCGAAGAATCGTTTCTGTGGGTGTCGCGGAAATTAGTTCGCCCACCGGTGCGCACCATTCATCAAACAGTTTAAGCAGCGTCTGCTGTTCAGTTATGGCTGTACGCTCCCGGGCGTCTTTTTCATTCGCGCTGGCCCACCACCCGATCCGGCCATTGCCTACTGGACCAATACCAAACCTCTGACCTCGTCCATGAATCTCGATTGCGGTAGCTGGTTTCAACCCTTTCGGCGTGCAACCAGTAATGCCGCGCCAAACCGTGTATCCTCGATAACTGGGAGCATCGCCATTGAGCATCTGGTCGCGAAGCTGTGAGTGAAGTCCGTCGGCGCCGATCAGGACATCACAACGACCCGGTGATTGCGAAGTAAAATTAAGGCGGATCGCACCGTGTTCCTGTTGGCAGCCGGTGAAATCGTGACCCAGATGAATTGATTTTCCAGGTAGAGCATCCAACAAAACACTCTGGAGATCGGCACGGTGAAGAGCGACTGCAGGAACGGCTTTAGTAGGAAGGCGAGTTTGATTGAAAGGCTTGCCGGCGCGATGCTGCCAGCGAATGTGCTCGATCACCCCGGCGTGTTCGATGACTTTTTCGCCAACTCCGAGTTTAAGCAGCACGCGGACGGCGTTGGGCCACATCGCAATCGCTGCTCCCACCTCGAGGAGTTCAGCGGACTGCTCGAAGACTTCTGGTTCGAAGCCAAAATGTCTAAGCGCCAGGGCCGTAGTCAGACCACCGATACCGCCACCGATAATCGCGATCTTCACATTGATATCGTACCCGAGCGGTTCAATCGGATCGAGAGCCAGCTGCTTTGCGCGCGTGGCAAGTACCCGAAAATGTGCCCACCATTGCCAAAATATGACCGACCCCAAAATCGAGATCATGGAAACCAGCGTCGGCCGGTCCAGCATCTTGGGGATTGCTATCGACACCACAGTTCGTAAGGCATGCCGATTCAGCTACTAGCATACTCGTAGGTATTGTCAGGTTAACTGCGGAGATGTCATCAGGCTACTCCATGGGGGATACTCCACGGATGCGCAATCGCTTCCCTGCCGAGATCATCAGCCATCGCCTCTGGTTATATTTTCGCTTCCCTCTAAGCTTCAGCCATACGGAGCTGACTTCAGAACGCCTGTTGAATGAAAACTTGCGAACCACAAGGAGCCATCATGGTGGCACCTGTCTGCCAGCATTAGCCCAACCCGCCCCCCGAAAGATGAGCAACGGGAAGGGCATGGCGCCTGAAGAAATATAGAAAACGACGGCTTAGACGGCGCAAGTTTCACAACCGGGCTCGTTCTGTCGTCATATGTCCCCGAGAGAGGATGACGAGCTATGAGAAGGAAAATGTTAGGAAGCTTTCTCAGCATCGTGGTCCTGACTAGTTGTGTGTCACAGAAGACCCAGTCGACAAAGACACAAGAGATCCGAACAAAAAAGCCGACAGAAAGCCGGAGCGAGCAAATACAATTTCGGAGATACCCTAAAGAGACTTTGGAGGGGGTCGCTGCCGAGAAGGATTTGCTCCGCATTGGCTTCGAGATCCTGCCTATAGATAAAGACACGATTTTCCTCTACGGTGACCTGCGCACAGCCGCAGCGTCCATAGGCACATTTATCCTGCGGTCAGACGACGCCGGGCGAAGTTGGACAGAGTCTATGAATCCGGTTGAAGGGAGTACAGTGGATGGAATTGTATTTAGCGGGAGAGAGTCAGGCTGGGCGCTGGTCATGTGGACGATCGAAGGTCCCGGGGACGTCAGCCTGTACCGGAGCAGAGACAGTGGGAAGAGTTGGAAGAAAGTATCTGATATTCCGAAACGACACCACTGGGGGTGGCCTAACGGTTTCACCTTCTCCGATGACAGCAACGGGACGGTCGAGATGTTTTATGGCGACGCGGCTGGTCCTGAGATCGAGGGGCTGTGGTTGTTAAAGACTGCCGACGGAGGTCGCACCTGGCGTGGGACCAGGAAGCTGTCTGGTGCCGAGTACGAAAAACAAAGGCTCAAGAGTAGTGAGGCGAAAGCCCTCTCACCCGATATCTTTTCCGCCCATGATGGGAGTCAATGGAAGGTTGAGGAAGAAGGCGAGCTCATCCACATACTTCGACGTTTGCCCGCAGACCAGTCCTGGAAAGTTATCTGCACGACTCCAGCTTACTTTGAGGTCTCCGATGGTAAGCTCGTTGGTCACTACAAGAAGACTAAGCAATGACGTGAGCGATGGCACCTCGAACACGTCCAACAGAAGTATCAAAACAACCGTGCGGAGAACTCACATCAACCGACTAGATTCCGCGAGAAGGTGGCACGACGTGTTGATACGTAACCAAACGAAGCGATACCTTGGCGACAGCTAGGCCCGTAAATACTGGGCCGTATCATTTCGTAAGACTGGTGATCCCGTTTCCAACGAATTTAGAATCCTTTGCCCGCTAACGAAATCAGCGGCGCTCCCACAACGACAAGCACACGTCCATTAAAGGTCCAATAAGCGTTCCCGTGAGTCTTCTGGGTGCGGTGAAGTGCGAGGGCTAGAGGAGCTTGTTCGCCTTAGGAACCTGTTTTCAAATTTGAGGGAATTATTTGAGGGCAAATAAGTATCATACCAACTCTGTCAAGTTTATTTTTGAGGCAAACTTTAGGCACTACCTCCTCCCAGTTTTGCGGGTGCCAAGCTTTACTCATTGAATTTCGGTTGACTGTGCAGTTTGATTTCCTTTAATTAACCAAGATTCTGGCCACAAATTGATTTATGTATCAAAAATCAAACCTTGGGGACGTTTTTCCGCATTTTAAAACCATGTCTCTCGAGTAATGTGCAAAGTTTGCTCCTTATTCATACGGGCGCGCGTTTTTAGTTACGAACTTCCGCAAAAGAGCCAGACTAAGGATTTCGGTAAAGCGCCTTATCCTCTTGGGTCATCTCGTCAAACTCGGATTTTCGAACTCCAATTAACTCGTTTTCGCCAATTCCACGAATCGAGACTTTGCGGACGACTATCATTTCCTTAAAGAACTTGTTCGTGTTCTCGTCGAAATCGAAACCTCGTCGATTAAATGCGAATCGTGCACCCGATAGCATTTGAATTCTGGCAGCCATATTGATGCATGAGCCGACAAAATCATTACGAC
>DATBRN010000073.1:0-5320 GCA_036560225.1 Pyrinomonadaceae bacterium
AGTTGTTACCGATACCACTCTAGTAGATCAACCGCTGTAATCGCCACGGTCTCAGCGGACACGGGGCACCTTGCTGCGAGGTTGAGTGGCAATGGTGCGGTTGTTCGCTGCGCTCATTGCGGGCGAGACGCCCGCAGTCCCAGTGTAAGCGTAGAATGTTGCTGCAAGGTTGAGTGGCAATGGTGCGGTTGTTCGCTGCGCTCAGTGCGGGCGAGACGCCCGCGGTCCCAGTGAAAGGTTGAATTATGGTATTCGGCCGCTACGCGTCCGTTAACGGGCTGTTTGCGCTTTCCCAATCGGATCGAAGCAAACCAAAGAAAATTGCGTCCTGGATCTCGCCGTTAACATGCCAGCGTTCGCGAAGGTACCCCTCGCGTTGAAATCCCAGTCGCTCCAATGTTCGGATTGAAGCGGCATTGCGCGGGTCTACATCTGCTTCGACCCGGTGGAACTCAAGTACTTCGAAGGCGAAGTCCAGGACAGCCTTGAGCGTCTCCTGCATATAACCTTTGCGCCAATGAGCGCGGCCGAGCGCATATCCGATCTCAGCTCTACGATGGGTAAAGTCTGGATGAAAAAGCGTGACCGTTCCGATCAGCGAATTATCTTCGCACAGTGCGATTCCCCACTTCAGCGACTCGCGGCGCTTAAAGCCTTCGTGAATTTCGGTTACTGCATTACTCGCTGCCTCTCGATTTGCGAGCGGCGGAGTACTCCAATATCGCATCACTTCACCGCAAGCGGGGGAGGGCCTTTTGTAGTTCCGCAGCGCCTTCGGGTGTGATTTTCGTACCACTGATCAGCAGATGGTTGTCTTCGAAGCATAATTGCTTTACGAGTATTGGCTGGCCACAGTAGCTTGAAATCATTTCCCCTTGTATAAGCCCGGGAGTTGCTTGCGCAAATTCTCGACCTTCGGAAGATCGTTGATGACGATGTAGGGCTGATCAGGATGATGGACCAGGTAGTCCTGATGATACGCCTCGGCTTCATTGAAAGATTGCAGGGCCGTAACTTGAGTCACGATTGGTCGTCCAAACACCTTAGCCCGGTTTAGTTGATCGATATAAGCTCGCGCGATGCGCTTTTGCTCTTCGGTCGAGTAGAAGATGGCCGAGCGATATTGCGACCCCGTGTCAGGTCCTTGACGGTTCAGTTCAGTCGGATCATGGGCGACCGAAAAGAACACCTTGAGGAGTTGGCCATAAGAGATTTGGGATGGGTCATAGGTTATTCGTACCGATTCTGCGTGACCGGTTTCTCCTGTACTGACTGTCTCATACTGAGCCGTGGCTGGTGAGCCGCCGGAGTATCCCGATTTCACATCGGTTACCCCTTTTACATGTTCGAAAACGGCTTCGACGCCCCAAAAGCAGCCTCCGGCGAGCACGGCGGTCTGTTCACCTTTGGACGTGGCCAGTGGCGCATCCACCGCCGGGTCGGGGATTGCGATGGCCGAAGCGGTGACCGCACTGCACGCTATCATCGTGGCGAGCATGAAAAAACCCGCAGTGACAAGGGCAATATCTCTATACATGACGTTTTCTCCTATTAATATACGTCATCATCTCCCAATCGGATTGCGAAGCAAAGCAAATAACGAGCACTGATTCAGTTCGACGGAACACTCAACTCCTTGGAGTGCGGCGCCAGGCCGCCGCACTCCAAGGAGTTGACCCTAGGCCGGGCGGCGCTTCTTCGGGTAGATGGCTTTCACTGTCGAAATAACGCCCTTGACATTTTTCGGCTTCGTTTCGCCAAGCTTGCGCGCATCTTCGATTGCGAGCTTGTTTGCGCGCCGCACATAAGAGCGAATCTCCGGCTTTGCTAGATCAGCAGGAGACTTGATCGTGATATGGCGAATGCGGTTGCCGGCGCCTTTTAGAATGCCCAGCGGATCTTCAAACGTAGCGCCATTGTTAAAGCCGAGATTCACGTGATTTGTGTAGACCGCGATATGGAAAACTCCGTCTTGTAAACGATCCGACGAACCGTAGCCGATGGCTACCGCACTGTAGGCGTCGTAGATGTTCTCATAACAAGGCGCCATCTCTTCAAGCACCAATGAACGCAGACCAAGCGCCAGCTTCTGAATTGCGCGGTCATAAGGGCTCAGAAACTTGATCAGTTCGGGCGGCGGTGGATAACGTCGACTCATTATCTAGCTCTGATGGGAGGATGATAATATCGGCCTCAACAAACCGGAAGCTACGAAGCGAGGTAACATGGATCCAAAAAAGAGTATTGAAACCGATTCGAGCTTTTTCGAAAGAACGCAGGGAAGGCAGACGGCGGGACTCTTTTCATTCTGGCTGACAATAGGTGCGCTGGTTATCACCCTCTGGGTTTCGGCTTTCGCTATGTCACAGTCGGCTGGCCGCAATTCTGCACAGCGTATTAGGTTTGCTATCGGCGCTGTCAGCGCTCAGACGCCGGGACAGTTTACGCCGGCGAATGAACGAGTCCGTTACGTAATCAAGGCTAAAACCGGCGATCATATGATCGTTAACATCATTCCGGTTACGAAAACCCTGACCATGGCGGGTACGATTAAGACGCCATCGGGCGAAGGTGATGGTGGACCGGGCGGAATCATCATGAACTCCGACCTAACCGAGAGCGGTGACTACACCATTGAGGTGTTTCAACACACCATGGGATCAAATCTTCCTTCCGGAAGATTCATTCTCGAGGTTGTCATTACTCCCGCGTGGTTAAAGAGTTGACCAAACTTCGTGCCCGTTCTACTCGGTGTTGGCCCTCCGACTCAATTGCAGAACATATTCCCTCTAAGAATCAGACGTATGCCCCGCGCTCACCTTGGCGCTCAGCCCCGGGTTCCCAGCCTGGGAATCCCGGGGTGATAAGCGCCTCGGCCTTTCCTTCTGCCTACGGACAACTGCTCGTTACTGTGTAGTGTGGCCCATCATCTATGGCAGGGCCGCTATCCTGGCTGTTCGGCACAGTCACCGTGGCTGTTGCCGTTGCGACATTGCCTGAGGCGTCTCGAACGCTGAAGGTAATCGTGTAGACGCGACCGTTGCCGTCACCCTCTCGCTCTGACCGCAACTGAACCGACTTACAGTTCGAGGCAATCACGATATCGTTCAACGTGTTGCCGTCGCCTCCGCTGTTTTCCGGTTCGTCGCTAGTGACCTGCGAGATGATCACATCGCTAACCCCCAAGCTCGTGCCGCAACTGTCTGTCACGCTTGCAACAAAGTCGGTCACCTGGAAGGTTTGGTACTTGTGGTCTGGCGGCCACATTGAGTGTGGCTGACCGTTGAGCGTGATTATGGGCGCCGTTGTATCTACAACGTTCACGGTCCGTGTCGCGGTGGTCGTATGCGATCCGTCGCTGACTGAGTACGTGAGCGTATAGGTTCCAATAACGTTCGCGTCGACACTGCCGCTAACCGTGATCGCACTCGTCAGATCTCCGGCACAGCCGTCATTGGCGGTTGCGCCCGGATCAGTGAAAGTTGTGTGACACTCGACGGTCATCGGATTAGCGCCGTTCAAGAGGATCGTCGGTGCCACTGTGTCAACTATAGTTACTAATACCGTGTCGTCATCAGAACCGCCGCCTGAGGACGTCACAGTCAAAGTGATGGTGTGTGGTCCGAGTGGCAGGTGGACAGTCAGTATCGCGCCAGTGCCCAGGACAGTCGAACCTTCTTTCCAGGTATACGAAAGTGTGTCGCTGCCGGTAGATCCAGAGCCATCGAGCGTGACCGACGTAAGCGAGCCGGCGCACTCCACTGTCTGGTCCGCCCCAGCGTCGGCAACTACGGCGGGTGCGGCACCGAATTTCTGCACGCGGTCATTGCCCGTGTCAGCGACGTAGACATTTCCAAAGGCATCCGCCGCAACGTCCTGGGGAGAGTTGAACTGCCCATCGCCAGTTCCCGGACTGCCAAAAGCGTCGATGAATGTGCCAGTTGATGAAAAGCTTTGAATTCTGCTATTGGCAGTGTCGGCTACATACACGGTTCCTGAAGGGTCCACGCTGACACCGTTTGGACTACTAAACTCGCCGTTGCCGCTACCAGCAGTTCCCCATTTCGTAGTGAAGATGCCCGCCGAAGTGAACTTCTGAATGCGATTGTTGCCTGTGTCAGCTACGTAGACGTTACTAGATAAGTCCGTCGCCAGTCCTAGCGGCCCGTTGAATTGTCCGTCCCCGCTGCCGTTACTGCCCCATTTCGTAAGAAATGTACCACCGGAAGTAAACTTTTGAATCCGATGGTTATTCGCGTCTGAGACGTATATGTTGTCAGCTGAATCGATCGCTACACCAGAAGCGCCGAGGAACTTGCCGTCGCCGCTACCCGAACCACCCCAGCTCAGCACAAAGGTGCCAGTTGAGGAGAACTTCGACACCCGGTCGGTGAAGGAGTCAGAAACATATATGTTGCCTAGGGAGTCCACTGCCACGCCGGACGGACTGACAAACCCACCCGGAACATCGCCAGGGACACCAGCCTTTAGCAGGAAGTTCCCGCCGGAATCAAACTTCTGGAACCGATTACCGTTTCCTTCAGCGACGTAAACATTGCCAGCCGTATCGGTAGCAATGCCGGCGGGAGTCAAAAATTGACCGTCGGCCGCGCCCGTGCTTCCCCACTTGAGAAGAAAGCTAAGGCTGGCGAGTGCGGGACTCGCCAGGATGAGCAGAGCGGTCGTCAAAAATAGAGTCAGCGCCAGCTGCCGGCGCGTCCTGAGAAACAAACTGGGCGATGATTTTTGCGAACCACGAAGGGGATTATGATTTACTCTCATATGCTCTCCTAAATTGGAAGGAATGTTAGTGCTTTTGGACTTCAGCGGCTGGTCGAAGATGAGTGGATGATTACCGAGTTGGAACTACTAATGCTATTTCGGTTCCGCGAGACCGGAACGATAACGCGGGGAAACTGCAGACCTGGGAACCAGCCGTTGCTCGTAAGACCGACGCACGATAGTACAAGCACTTAGCCAGGGTCAATAGGAAGCTGTTGAAGAGGAGAGCACGTCTCGGGTTAACAAGATCGAGTCTTGCATTGTCGCTCAGTATTCCTGAAAGGCGCTAAGTTCATCTGCAAAGAACCGGCAATTCCTCCAGCCCGCGAATAATAAGGCTCTTTCGCCAACGCAAGCGCTGGGGCGATTGCGCCAGGCGCAAGTTGGGGAAGCGATAGAAGAGCGTTGTCAATGCGATCTGACCTTCAAGCCGGGCCAGCGGAGCACCGATGCAGAAGTGTGCACCCTGTCCAAAAGAGACGTGCTTATTTGGCTGCCGTGTGATGTCGAACGTTTCCGGATCGGGAAACTGAGTTTC
>DATBRN010000074.1:0-5660 GCA_036560225.1 Pyrinomonadaceae bacterium
GATCGAATGGGAAAAAGATTGCCCGTCATGCAATGGTTTAAGGTGAAATGCCGGGGACAAATAGCGTTCGACTACTGGAGCCAAGAAGCGGCATAAGTGACTCACTCTCGACCTCGCTTGCGGTGAAGTCGTCAGCGACAAGGTGGTTAATACCTTAGCCGCAGGGGTGGTTTACTATGTGAAACTCTATCTCTGCGTCCCCTCAGCATCTGGCCGGTTGATTCGCCCTCCGAAAGTTCACCTCAGCGTCTAGGCGGTTGATTTGCCCGTACGAAAGTTCACCTCAGCATCTGGCCGGTTGATTCGCCCGTACGAGACTCCATTGCACAAAAACCAGAGAACGCAGACTCTAGTGCTGAGTTGGAATCAAGATGACCACTTTTGTGCGATGGACTCCCGCAGAGGAGTGGCTTGACACTGCCGAGCGCGGTTACCTAAGATGCTTCGCACGTGGGGCAGTAGCTCAGTTTGGCAGAGCGCCGCGTTCGCAATGCGGAGGTCAGGGGTTCGATCCCCCTCTGCTCCACCAGTAACTCACATCACACCAATAACTTAGTGACGTATAGTCATCTTGGTCCATTTTCTCAAGTGACCAATATGTGGCCAGAAATAACAACACCGGATGTTAACAAACGGTAAAGAATGGGAACGAATGTGAAACGATCGAAAATTGAATAAGGTGTAACTGGCAAAACGCAAAGACTTAGATGTTTTGGTTGTAATGCGGAGGGCTGGTGGTCCACGTGATTCTCCAAACAATAGTTTGTTAGTAAGACTTCGCCGAGAATCCTTCCTCATTAAGAAGACGCGTTTCCTCTCGCCGCCAACTGAGACGCAAGATGAATCTATCAATTACAAAATCGATGGTTAGAAGTGGTGAGCTACCTGCGGCAAGCCAAGGTCAGTGCTCAAGTGGCGGAAATCGGGTGCGAATCACAGAGGCCAACCATTACAGATATTCGACCGGCGTTAGCACATCGCGCAACAGCACACGTCCCGACGCCGCAAACCCTCAGCGACAGCGCTGTGAATACGCTCGTCCAGGTAGAACTCAATCTGCTCCATGGAGGAGCTTCTCTTTTAACTTGGAAGGAAACCGCGATCGAAGTTGATCTGCAAGCTCGTCGTTGTGACGCATGTCGTTGCGAATCTCTTCGAGGTTGTCGAAATAGTAGGCAAGCTATGACTGTTTGCTTGATGCTGGACGACACATAATGCGAAAGTCGAGGACCGAGCCGTCTTTCCCTTCGCGACCAATTTCAAAAAATTCGATGGTTGACTTGCCGTTCATCTTTCAATCACTCAGTTAGCCGAGAACTCAAACAGGAGAGACCACAGATGACACACGATGAAGGCGGCATGATTACACCGCGCGAGTACGACTACTGGAAACTGATCTACCGTGAATTGGTTCTCTTGCCTGATTGGTCCGAGTTGAGCGCAGAATCGCGAGCGCACAAACTGCTTGAGAGGATCGACGAGAAGCTGCTCGAAGCAGATGCTGCCCCACAACGCAAAGCTCTCTTCACATGCCCACCAGAAGAAAAGCTGAAGACTGTGCGAAAGATGATCAATTATTTTGAAAATGAAGAAAACAACTAGCGCGTCTGGCGGCTAAAGATCGCGGGAACCAAACTGCTTGAGGGTAAGGAACCACGATTGACCCATGTCCTTTTCCACGCGCGTGCTGGTGATCGACGGCGGCATTACTAGCTCACAACAAACGAAAATCCATTAAGCATAATTCGAGGATGCTTTCAAAACTGCCCGCAGCGTGGAGACTCATCAATGACTAGAAACGCACCTGCCCGGAAATCACTGGGCCTTGTAGCCCGCCGTTACCTCGTCCTTATGCGCTGCGAAAGCGGAGAGAACTTCTGCCTTCTCACGGGCAGGTACTTTAGCGAAGTCAAGCGAGCGCCCTAGCTCGGCCGCGACTTCGTCGAATTCCGCCGGCGAAATCTTCAGGTCGCGGTGCGCCTCCTCAAGGCCCAAATGAGTTTTGCCAGGCTTTGTTGGCGAGAATTTGAACGGCCCGCCTGTGACCTCGCAGACCCAAAGGGTTCGCATGAACTTGAGTCCGGGCAACCTGTCCAAGTTCTGCGTGTGCCATTTCCTGAGGGCCGGGTTCTTTGAATTCTTTCCCACAATCGGGTTCTGCACAATCGCGTCGCTAAAGTGGTTAACTACCGCGGCGATGGCGAAGACGCCGCCAAGCCGTTCGTACAGACTCTTCTCGGTCTGCGAACTGGACTGCACGGAAGTCGCGACGAGTAGGGCTGATAGAGTCATTGCTATCGCGAGTGATTTAATGACTGTAGTTTGTATTTTCATGATTTGTGTTTCCTCCTGTTTGCTTTTGTGTTATCCGCCCGCCACCATCCTCCACGGTTACGCACCGATCTCGACAAGGTGAGGTGTTTTGTATTCTGCGATCAGTCGTGTCACTTGGCCTATGCGTCAGCACACTTAGAGACTGGGCAGAATTCACTCTCTGATCGCATAGTGCTGCAGGCCAGCTGCGATACGTTGCCATCACTTGAACAGACTGTCGAAAGCTGGCAGCGATTCCCCGCGACGATGCTTTTGAAATTCACGAACCCACGACTGAACCGCTGTGGACCATCTGTTTAGGTCGACGGCACATTCGACCTCGGCTTGAAGTTCCGACCCTTTGCGTTGCTCTTTCTTAACGAGTTTGACTGATGGTTCTGTGCTCATCTCTTCTGCTTCCTACTGAATGGGTGGAATGCGTGCGCTACTGAAGCCAGATCTGGGGATAATCGTCTGGAAGGGATAGCTAGGCTAGATCAGGTGAAAGTGTCTGTCCGTGCACTAACACACATATAGATACACAAACTGTAAGCTCATTAGCCTTCAGCCTCACCCTCTGTTCGGATTGGAAGATTCTGTCATCCCTTCCTCAGTGCCTTCTCCTATGTGTGCTGACGCACAGACCGCCAATCCGTTGAGTCGTAAACTCATTTGCAGTCGTTCTTTACACGAAATCACTCTCGACACTCGAGACCAGCCAACTACCTCCTTCTTGTGCCGTTTGTGCTTGCCAAGGGATGGCCATAGTAAATCGAGGGGCGCGGTGACCTAGCGCCACGTTCCAGTGATATCAAGAAGGAGATATTTATGGATTCCAATGAAGAAACAGTACAGAAGCGGGTCGTACTGAATAGCCCCTACCAGCGCAGCGAGGTTGTGACCGAAAGAACAGAGAGAGGCCCGCGGGAATCGCGCCTTTCACCAGGTACGATCGCCATAATTGCGGTTCTCGCGATCACGGCTATCGGCGCTATCTTCTATATAGTAAGTAATAGAAACGCGAATGAGTCAGCCAACCGAAACGCGAACCTCGAAGTGGCCAGCCAGGCGCAGCAACCGGCTACGATAGTTCAACAACCGGCGCAGCAAGCACCAGTGATCATTCAGCAACCGGCGCAACCGGCACCTGCGCCTGTGATCATTCAGCAACCAAGCCTGCGAGACAACGCGAGCGATGATGCAAACATGCAGGAAGTTGCCACAAAAAGATTGGGTGAGGAGACAGAAATGAATGCCGTTTCTATAGCTATCACCGACTCACAAGCAGTCTTGACTGGAACCGTCTATTCAGCGGCCACAAAAGCGAAGGCCGAGCAGATAGTAAAGGCTGTTCGAGGCGTGAAATCGGTCGACAATAAGATTGTCGTTTCGGGCGAATAAACAGTCGTATGGGAGCGCTGCCTCGAAGGGATGCCTATTCCAACGTTAGCAGAGCGAGCCCATTCATTTCTGAGCCCTAACACGGCTCGGACTTAACAAAAAGGAGAGTGAAGTAATGTTGTGGACAATACTGGTAATCCTGTTGGTCTTATGGTTACTGGGGTTTGGCTTTGGGATCGGCGGCGGAACTAGCCTGATTCATATCTTGCTGGTCTTGGCCGCGATCGTTTTGGTCTATAACCTGGTCTCTGGCCGACGCACAGTCTAAAGCTCGAGCTCGCGAAGACACACGAGAAAGGCCCTCGAAGAGTGGCGACGGTCGCTCGACTTAGCTCAACCGGATCGCTAGGCCTTGAAAGATAAGAAGTCGAGGAGTAGTACAAAAACTGGAGGCAGGTAATGAACATGTCAACATTAGGCTCAACAGAACTGGCCTTAATTATTGGTCTCGCCGTGATTGTGATTGCAGGCATCACCGCATGGCTTGTTCTCCGAAAGCGCCGCACTGGAAGGCTGCGCACTCAGTTTGGTGGCGCTGAATATGACCGCGCTGTGAAGGAAGACGGGAGTCGGCGGCATGCGGAAGCCGGGCTCAAAGAGCGCACCGAACGAGTAGAGAGTTTGAACATCCGACCGCTTGGCCCAGGTGATCGTGCGCGTTTCGTAGAGTCGTGGAGCAGGGTCCAGGCGCGGTTCGTTGACGGCCCGGGAGGTGCGGTCACGGAGGCCGATCAACTGCTACGCGATGTGATGTCCACAAGGGGCTACCCGGTATCTGACTTTGAACAGCGGGCGGCAGATATTTCCGTGGACCATCCCCTGGTTATGGAAAATTACCGTACTGCCCACGCGATCGCGGTTCGTCAGACGCAGGGGCAAGCCAATACCGAAGACTTGCGCCAGGCAATGATCCATTACCGGACGCTTTTTGAGGAACTAGTTGGCGAGCCAGAGGTGGCTCGTGCAAAGACTGCGGCCTGAACTCGAGTTGCAGAAAGAGCGAGAAGCATGTTGGAGCGCTGAGAGCGCAGGCGTCAATTACCCAGTGCTTTCACCCACCTGAATTGTTGTGGTTACGAGCGCGATAACAGTTAAGCGGCTTCTCATGAGAATAATCTTCAAACTAAAGGAGCTGTGAATGAGCGAAGGTGTAAAACAAAACGTGGACACTAGTTCTGCGGAGTTTAAAGAAGGCGTGAAAGCCGGGCTGAATTCCACAGAGGACACGAAGAACTGGCAAGCCGGTATTGAATTGGGCCAGGAACTGAAAGATGAAGGTGAGAAGAAAGAGCCGGTCTCTGAAATCCTTTTTAGGGAATCCCCAACTCCGCTTTTTATTAGAGATAGTCAAGGCGGCAATGAGGGAAACGCCCAGGATGAGAAGGATGAAACGGAAGAATAAATCCTCCGTAGTTGAACCGTACAGCATTAAGAGTTTTCACAACGAATTTAGCGAATTTCGGTGCTTCATAAACCCCGTCAACAATCGAATTTGTCTTCTCATTGGAATCATTCCTCCCATTTCAGCTCACGCAACTCATCAAACTCTTCGTGCAGGCTGAGAATTTCACCGGCGCCCCGGATAGTGCTGTTTCGGAGTGATCTGTGGATTACCCATGTCGCTCCGCTTTTAAGATAGGGGCTGGTGAGATTCGACCGCGAATAACCACATCTGCCAGGTTGTCCTTCGAGCGCTGTGGTTAAGCGGTATATAATATCTTTTGCCCCACGACCACGACCGCGACTCTCTCGCACTCGCGGTAGATTCGCTTCATAACCCTTGGGTTGGCTTCCCTGTGGAAGGCGGTCTTACATGGACACTGACGGAGAGCAGTCGGAGTCAAGACAGACAGCGAAAGCATCGCAGGAGCAACGTGAGTTGCTTCGTCTCACTCTCTCAAGTATTGGTGATGCGGTAATTACCACCGACACCAAAGGCCGCGTCA
>DATBRN010000075.1:0-28617 GCA_036560225.1 Pyrinomonadaceae bacterium
TTGAAAGCCGAATACAAACGTTGAATCTTTGGCCGGTCGCTACCGCTCTCGGTACTGATGTGGAGTGCGTTGCCACAAGCGTGAGTCTCTGCCAAGTTGAGTCCTCAGCCGGCAGCGACGACTCTCAGTCACACCGTCGGATTCAAACTGCGCCAGTACCGCAAAATGCTCAGCCTTGACGCAATCGCGCGCAGGTACGTATAGTTCTTATTTACATTTACAGTCGCTATTTTCAGCCTTCCCCGAAACACTGATCAGGCTTTAGCCGCAATTATTCGCAATTGATTTTCCGAACTGTCGATGCGCGATCTTAAGAGACTGCTCAAATACATCAGACCTCACTGGGAAACGTTCGCTCTGGCAACCTTTGCCATGTTTCTGGTGGGTCTGCTGGAAATCGCCATAGGTTCCCTCATTGTCCCCATCTTCGATCAAGCCCTCACTAGAGGCGGCGGCCAACGCACACAGACGCTCTTTGGTCTCCAACACCTGATTCCTGAATCGGGTCTGGCAGCCTGGCAAACCATCTCGCTGCTGTTGCTTGCTTTCACACTCGCTAAAGGTGTTGCCGAATACTTTTCCACGTTCTTGATGGCCCGGATCGGCCAGTCGGCAGTTCTCAAACTGCGCCAAGATCTCTACAAGCATTTACTCAACCAGTCGGCAAGTTTCTTTGAACGGCACCGCACCAATTATCTGGTCTCGCGTCTGGTCACGAGTGCCGCCGCCATTGAGGTCTCGGTGACCAGCACACTCAGAGACATGCTACGCGAGAGCTTCACCTTGATTGCATTTCTCGCCGCCTCTTTTTACTACAGTTGGAGACTAACTCTGGGGTCACTGGCAATTGCGCCGATTGTTGCGGTTCTCACCGCTCGTTTCGGCACGGCGTTGCGCAACCTTTCGCGTGAAAGTTTCGAGGGCAACAAGGAACTCACGGATACTGCGCAAGAGGCATTGTCAAACCAAACTATCGTCAAAGCTTATCGTGGCGAGGCGCGGGAGTCGGTTCGCTTTACGACGGTGGCCCAGCGCATTGTTCGAGCTAACTTGCGCACCGCCAGAATCTCGGGCTTTGCACCGCCGACGATCGAAATGATTGGCGTAGTCTTCATAGTCTTCCTGCTCTTCTTTGGCCAGCGTGAAATTGTTGCCGGGCGGATGAATGCAGCCCAGTTCGTCACCTTTCTGTTTTTTCTCTTTCGCAGTTACGACCCCATGCGCAAGCTATCGCGACTGCAAAACAGCATGGAGCAGGCGCTGGCGGCTGCTCATCACGTCTGGGAGATCATGGACGAGCATGCCGAACTGCCAGAAAAGAAAGACGCGCGCGAACTTCAGCCGTTGGTCCACGCGATTGAGCTGAGAAATGTCTCCTTCGGCTATCCGAATGAGGAACGGTCGGTGTTGCGCGACGTAAGTCTGACGATCCCGGCCGGCGCGATGATTGCGCTCGTCGGCGAATCAGGCGGCGGCAAATCTACGCTGACGAAACTTCTGCCGCGCTTTCATGATCCCGTTTCCGGTGGTGTTTTCTGGGACGGGATCGATCTTCGTGACGCTAAAATTTCCAGTCTGCGCGGGCAAATCGCGCTCGTTACGCAGGAGACTGTTCTTTTTAACGACACGGTGCGCCACAATATTTCTTACGGAAAGCCAAACGCTACCAAAGCCGAAATCGAAGAGGCGGCGCGCATAGCTTTTGCGCACGATTTCATTATGGAGCAGCCGCAAAAGTACGAAACTATCGTCGGCGAGCGCGGCATCTTTCTCTCCGGAGGCCAGCGGCAGCGACTTGCAATTGCACGTTCGCTGTTGGTTGACGCGCCGGTTTTGATTCTGGATGAAGCGACATCGGCGCTCGACGCAGAATCAGAACGATTTGTACAGCAGGCGATCGCGAACCTGGTGCGTAATCGAACTACGATCGTCATCGCGCATCGTCTCTCAACGATTCGCCGAGCGAACACCATCGTGGTAATGGAGCGCGGCAGAATAACCGAGATAGGAAGCCACGCTGAATTGTTGGCCAAGGGCGGACAGTACCGCCGATTGTATGAGCTTCAGTTTGCTGATGAAGAGGAAGAAGAACTGACTATTGGGTAAGTATTTGTCGTACAAACTACAAAGACCAACATTTATGAAATCAATGACTGGATATGGACGGGGGTCAGCCGACGGCGAGGATTTCGCGGTGTCTGTCGACTTGAAGACTGTAAATAATCGCTTCCTCGACGTCCATCTGCGCCTCAGTGGTGAGCTGTCGTCCCTTGAGCCTCTCATCAAGCGTCAGATCAGCGCACGACTTTCGCGTGGCCGCGTCGACGTTACTGTCAACTTTGAAAAGACGTCGCAGACAGCCTATGAGTTGAACCGGCCGTTGATCGCCGGTTATGTCAGCGCCCTGCGCGATATGCAAAAGGAATTCAACCTCGGCGGCGAACTCGATATCAACGCGCTCGCGCGGCTTCCCGGCGCTCTTCAACCCGCACGCGATGGACTTAGCGATAACGTGGTTGCAGGTATTGAGAAAGCTCTCGCAGAAGGACTTGATGAGCTTGAACGCATGCGCGCCCAGGAAGGTGAAACGCTGCGCCAGGAGATGGCCGAGCGGATCGACAAGATAGATGCACTCGTTCCCACCATTGAAAATGCGGCCGCAGGGTTAGTTGACGCTTATCGTGCGCGATTGCAAAAACGCATTGGCGAGTTATTGACCCGTAACGGACAACTCGTAGAGATCGACCCGGCAAGGCTGGCCCAGGAAGTTGCCTACCTTTCGGACCGCAGCGATGTGAGCGAGGAGATGGTGCGGCTGCGGAGTCATCTGATGCAGTTTCGCGATGCGCTAAATGCAAACGGTGAAACAGGCAAGATGTTGGATTTCCTGCTGCAGGAATTGAACCGGGAAGCCAATACGACCTTATCAAAGTCGACCGATCTGGCTATCAAAGAAGCTGCACTCGCAATTAAGGCTGAGGTCGAGAAGCTTCGCGAACAGGTCCAGAATGTTGAGTGAAATAGACGACAAGCTTCAGCACACACCCGCCACAGAAACGGCAGAATGCCGCGGCATTCTCTTTGTCGTCAGCTCTCCTTCAGGTGGCGGCAAAGGCACGCTGATTCAGCGCGTGTTGAATAAGGTGCAGAATCTTAGCTATTCTGTTTCTTTTACAACGCGCGCCCCCAGAAACGGAGAGATTGATGGGCGCGAGTATTTCTTTGTCACGCCGGAACAGTTTCAGAAAATGGTGGACGCTAATGAGTTTCTGGAATGGGCGTACGTCCACACCAAACAATATGGAACTGCCCGCGACCAAGTTGTGCGTGAAATCTCGGCGGGCCGCGACATCATTCTCGAAGTAGACGTACAGGGAGCCGCGAGCGTTCGAAGATTGATAGCGGATTCCGTCAGCATATTTATTCTGCCGCCTTCGTTTCAGGTTCTCAGGCAACGGCTGGAGGCACGCGGTACAGATTCGCCCGAGGAGCTCGATTTGCGACTCCGCAACGCTCCGATCGAGCTGAAGGCCTATTCGGCCTTTCAATACGTGATTATCAATGACGATGCGGATCGTGCCGCGAATCAATTGGCCGCGATAGTGGAGGCCGAACGAGCTCGGCTTAGTTGCCAAAGTTCAAGAGTGAAGAGTGTCGTGGAAGCGTTTTATGAAAGTGAATCATTACATCCCTCGACGAATCAGCCCGTCGAGTAAAAGTGGTAATTCTAATTGAATCTTGGTAGTGTGTTTGTTTCAGCTTTTCTCTGTGTAAGCTCGGGACGCACAGAGATTGGTTCAAACCACGACACGACCCTGAGTTTTCATGAGTGAAGCGGGAGGAACAGTCGCCAAATGTCATTAATAGAAGAAGAGGCCGAGGAAGTGGCAAAAGAGACCGAGGCGCCGGAGATCGACTCAAAATATCGTCTTATTATTTTAGCCGCAAAAAGAAGTAAACAACTACAGCGAGGTGCTCGCCCACGCATCGACATTGATGCACTAAAACACAAAAACACACGCATCGCTCTTGAGGAAGTGATGCGTGGCCGGGTCCACTTTACGGTCAATACGGATGGGGAAGAATAGGCGCGTTCGACTGATCCTTCAGGAATGGCGCCGCCCACTCACATGCCCTTGTAGTCAGGCCCACCGCCCCCTTCAGGGGTTACCCAGTTAATGATCTGGTACGGATCCATAATGTCGCAGGTCTTGCAGTGAACGCAGTTTGAAAAGTTGACCTGCAACTTCCGTCTGCCGTTGGCGCCATCGTCAACCATTTCATAAACCGCCGCCGGACAAAACCTCTGGCAAGGATTTCCATATTCCTCAGCACATCGCGTGGAGCAGATGTTCGTATCAAGCACGTGAAGATGACTGGGTTGGTCCTCGCTGTGACCGACTGCCGCATGGTAAACATCGGTCAACTTATTGAATGCTATCTTGCCGTCAAATTTGAGACCGTCGTAGCGCTGCTCGATATTGTCGCCGTGATAGCCATAAGCTGAGAGCTTCCTCATTTCTTCGTGACCGGCGGTTGCGCTGGCGCGATCGAAAAGGCCCCAGGACCTGCCACCCGTAATGAACTGGAACCCTGTATTCACCAGACCCAGCCAGCGCCCATGTTTGAAAGCCGCATGGAAGTTTCTGACCTTGCGCAGCTCAGGAATGATCCAACTGTCGTTGACGAGCTCCTCGTAACGCTGCAATTGTCTTGCCGAGTAATCCTTCGCTAATAGCGCTTCGAAAATTGTCTCAGCAGCCAGCATTCCGCTCTTGATCGCAGAGTGGATTCCTTTCAAACGCTGCGAGTTGAGAAAGCCGGCGCAGTCACCTACCAGCAAAACTCCGTCTGCGTAGATTTGCGGCATAGCGAAATACCCGCCTGCAGCAATCGTCTTCGCTCCATACCGGATCATCTTTCCACCTTCGAGGAGTCGTCGCAGAAAAGGATGCTGCTTGAAGCGTTGAAACTCCGCGTGAGGGTCAAGCAATGGATCTTTATAGTCGAGGCCGGTAACGTAGCCCAGGTTGAGAATGCGATTCTGCATGCCGTAAATCCAGCCGCCACCGTACGTTTGCGAGTCGGATGGAAATCCAAGCGTATGCGTTACGCGCCCGGTGGGATAGCGATCATCCGGGAGCTCCCAGAGTTCTTTCACACCAACGCTGTAGACCTGCGGTTCACGACCTTCATCGAGGCCAAGACGTTGAACTAATTGTTTGGTGAGCGAACCGCGAGGTCCCTCACCAAGTACGGTTATTTTCGCCTGGAGATCAACACCCGGTTCGAAATTAGGTTTGCGCTTCCCTTCCTTGTCGATACCTTTGTCGCCTGTCCGGACGCCAACGACCCGATCGTTTTCGTCGTAAAGCACTTCCGCGCCAGGAAACTCTGGAAAAATGTTAACGCCCGCCTCTTCACACTTTTCACCCAGCCATGCCGTTAGCCGGTTGAGCGACACAATGTAATAGCCATGGTTCTTCAGTGGCGGAGGCGTAATTGGCGAGCGAATGGCACGATTCTTTGTCA
Source organism: Pyrinomonadaceae bacterium (assembly GCA_036560225.1). Taxonomy (GTDB): domain Bacteria; phylum Acidobacteriota; class Blastocatellia; order Pyrinomonadales; family Pyrinomonadaceae; genus PSRF01. Next base: position 5,533 of record DATBRN010000075.1, read on the forward strand.
GGTACATGAAGAAGTCTTCGTTGACGGGTGATTCAAGCGGCGCTCCCTGGTCGACGAAGTCCGGAAGTAACTCTTTCAACGCGCGCGGATCCATGACTGCGCCTGAAAGAATGTGGGCACCCACTGAGGCGCCTTTCTCAATCACGCCGATTTCAATCTCGCCGAGGGCTTCGCCTTGACGCTCACCATTCTTAACCGCTTCGTTGTGGGTCTGTATCAAGCGCGCAAGGTGCAAGGCACCGCTTAAGTTCGCAGGTCCCGCGCCAACAAACACAACGTCCATTTCCAGGGTTTCACGTTCCATAATTGACCCTTAAGACTACCTCTTACACAAAATGAATGACCATTCAGTTTTGAGTATAGCAAATTTTGGCGTGCTTTGACTTTTGGGGTGCGGTCGGCGCATTCCAAAGCCGCGGACTTCGGCCTCAGGAGCATTACCAAACCACCGGCTGTTAGGAAGGCATTAGCTTCGGCATAGCTCCGACCTAAGCTAGTCTGCGAGGTCTGATCAATTACAGAACCGAGCGCGGTAGCGCCGGATGCTAGACTCAACGCCGAATTATTGGCTCCAATCAGCGTAGCAGCTAAACAGATAGTCTCGCCTGTCGAAATCGGATGTTGCTATCATGAATTACGTCATCAAATTGTTGAGTGTAGCATCCGGCGCTACCGCGCTCGGTTCTGTAATTGATCCTAACCCCACAGACAACTAACTACGCACACACCAGGGACTCCAAAGTTTCCACTATAACCTGTAGAATGCAGTGCATCCTTCAAAATTGGAGTTCTTAAGTGGTTGACAACGCTCGAACAAACCGTCTTATTAACGAGACTAGCCCCTATCTTTTGCAGCACGCGCATAATCCGGTGGACTGGTTCCCCTGGGGCGGCGAAGCCTTCGAAATCGCCCGGCGCGAGCAAAAGCCCATACTGTTAAGCATCGGCTACTCGGCGTGTCACTGGTGCCACGTGATGGAACACGAATCGTTTGAAAACGAAGCGATTGCCGCGCTGATGAACAAAAACTTCGTAAACATCAAGGTGGATCGTGAAGAAAGACCCGACCTGGACCAGATCTACATGAACGCGGTCCAGATGATGACACATCACGGTGGGTGGCCCATGACAGTATTCCTCACGCCCGAGGCCGTTCCTTTTTATGCCGGCACTTATTTCCCTCCTGAGGACCGCTACAACATGCCCGGCTTTCCGCGCGTGCTCCAGAGCATCGCCGACGCCTATCGCGAGCGGCCCGACGATGTTCAGCAAACTGCCGCGTCAGTCCTCAGCGAATTGAAGCGCTCGACAACTACGGTCGAGTCAACCGAGCTGCTTTCCACCGAGTTGTTGGACGCTGCTTATCGAGGCATCATTAAGAACTACGATCCGACTAATGGAGGTTTCGGCGGCGCACCAAAGTTTCCTCCAGCTATGGCCCTTGAGTTTCTGCTTCACACTTTTTACCGCACCGGCAACCAGCAAGCCCTGGAGATCCTCCGTTACACCTGCCGGAAAATGGCGGAGGGTGGCATCTACGATCAGCTAGGCGGTGGCTTTCATCGTTACTCAACAGATGCGCGCTGGCTCGTGCCCCACTTCGAGAAAATGCTTTACGACAATGCTCTACTGTCGAGACTTTATCTTCACTATTACCAGGTCAGTCATGACGAAGCCGCGCGAGGTATTGCTGAGGGAATCCTGGACTACGTCGTGCGTGAAATGACGAGTCCCGAAGGAGGCTTTTACGCTACGCAAGATGCAGATTCGGAGGGCGTTGAAGGCAAGTTCTTCGTATGGACCCCGGATGAGATCAAACAACTTCTCGGTGAGCGTGAGGCAAAGCTTTTTGATGCGTACTACAACGTAACAAGCGAGGGAAACTTTGAAGGCGAGAATATTCTAAACATCACGCAAGACCTGGCGACGCTCGCGGCGACCGAAAATCTAACCGTGGAGAAACTCAGGACGTCTCTCGAACGATCTCGCAAGATCTTGTTTGCGGCTCGTGAAAAGAGAGTGAAGCCGGCACGGGATGAAAAGGTCCTTACCGCCTGGAATGGTTTGATGTTGGCGAGCTTTGCTGAAGCCGCGGCAATCCTTAACCACTCTGACTACCTGGCAGTCGCGCAGCAGAACGCCCGGTTCGTGCTCGATAAGCTGCGGCATGATCGACTGCTGCTGAGAACCTACAAGGATGACCAGGCAAAGCTAAACGCCTACCTGGAGGATTACGCCTTTTTCATTGATGCACTCGTTACGTTGTTTGAGACCAGCGGAGAGCTCCAATGGCTTGAGGAAGCTCGCGCCTTGACGGCCAAGATGATTGAAGAGTTTTGGGACGACGAGGAGGGTGGATTTTTCTACACGGGCCGAAGTCATGAGGATTTGATTGTTCGCTCCAAAGACTTTTTCGACAACGCAACTCCGGCAGGAAATTCCGTCGCCGCTGAGGTGCTATTAAGGCTCGGACTATTGACTGACAATAGCGACTACCAACGACGTGCCGCCACCGTCCTTCGATTGATGGCCGGGCCCATGCGGCGTTATCCGTCCGGCTTTGGCAGGTTGCTGTGCGCGCTGGATTATTATTTGGGAACGCCGCAAGAGATCGCGATTATCGGCGAAGTGGGTGCAGCAGAAACACGATTGCTCCTGGATGAAATCTGGCAGCGTTATCTGCCCAACAAAGTCGTCGCCCAAGCTCGTTCCGGGGATACGACAGCCGCCGAGCTCATTCCCCTTCTCCGTGATCGCCCGCTGATTGACAACAGAGCCACCGCCTACGTCTGCGAACACTTCACCTGTAAGAAGCCAACGACGAATCCAGAGGAACTAGCCTCTCAATTGCAGAATCGTGCCGCTAGCGCAAGCTGAATCGTCGATCCTACGCATGAGCAAAGTTTATTCTGACGAAGGGAACACTCATGGACCTCAGCACAGCCGGCACTCAACATCAGTACCGGAAGCGGTAGCGACCGGCCGAAGTCTCAAGCTTGGTTACCGAGCCACCCGACAACTGCCCGTCGGAGAATCAGATGACCCACCTTGAGTCTTCGGCCGGTCGCTACCGCTTCCGGTACTGATATTGAGACGTGCCACCTGACAACTGCCCGTCAGAGAATCAGATAACCCACCTTGAGTCTCCGGCCGGTCGCTATCGCTACCGGTACTGATGTTGGGTCCCTTTCCGCCCCGGGAATGCCGCTGTGTGACTCAGACTTGTGGCTGTTAGGTCGGACTCAAACTGCACTAGTACCCAGGCACCAATCTTCTTGACGCCAAGCTGCTGAAAGGTTATTCTTACCGGTGCTAAACGGCGTTGGTAAAAAGCCAACACTGCTTAGTGCCCCAGATTTTTCCTTCAATCGAAAAGTTTTCCGCAAACCGCGACTCTCGACTCTCACAAGAAGAATTACACCGGTCACGGCTGAAGTATTGGCTCTGCAGCTCAAGGAATCTCCAGAATAATGATTAAAAAAGCGACCTTGAAGAGTAAAGTTCTTCTCATAGGCATCTCCACCCTGGGTGCCTTACTCCTCGCCTCAGCGCTTGTATCCACTGTCAGGTTGCCATTCCTGACCAATGCCGGGCTCCTCCAGTGGATAGGACTGCTACTTCTGACGCTCGCGGCAAGTCGATTCACGGTTTCCATCACCACGACTGTGGGCGTTAATCAGAGCCGGAAATCGGTCGCCGACGCGCTCGTCTTCCTGGCGGTCATTATTTATGCCGTGCCACCCGCTGGGACAGTGGGACCTGCAACGTTGCTCGCTGCAATCGTGGGTTTCGTTTCCACCTCTGGACTGTCGAGCCGGAAGGAATCCATTGCGAGCACAGCCATCGCCGTGATCTCAACTTTCTTCTCTGCGTCCTGTTATGGCTTTCTGGTGAATGTCTTCGCGAATGACCTTGCGCTGACCTCAAACCAGGGCCTGCCGATGAATGTCTTCCTCATACCTCTCTGCGCGCTCGCCATTCTTCAATACTTCCTCAGCACGCTCGCCTCGGTACATATCGTAAACATCGTTGCCGGTAAACCTCGTGTCCTGCCTTCTCCGGAGAGTATCGTTTGGACCTTGACAACCCAGGTCGCCGGCGCCTCTTCCGCAGTGCTCTTCTATTCAGCGATGCACGGCGCGGGTGCTTCTTTCATTCTCGTCGGCCTTGTCATTACCACTCTCGTGCATCTGCTCTACCGGTTCAACGAGAAGCGGCTTAGTGAAGTGCGGCGCGCTGAAGCTGAACAACGCAGGCACGTGGAGGAAATGGCGACCATTCACATGAATACGATTGAGTCGCTGGCAATTGCGATCGATGCGAAAGATCAGACGACTCATGGCCACGTCCGCCGTACTCAGATATATGCGTCGGAGATGGGAAAGCTTATGAAAGTAGGCGGCAAAGAAGTGCAGGCACTTTTCGCGGGCGCCCTGCTGCACGATATTGGCAAACTTGCCGTCCCTGAATACATTCTGAACAAGCCCGGCAAACTAACTGAAGCGGAGTTTGCCAAGATGAAGATCCATCCCACGGTCGGTGGTGACATTCTCAGGCGCGTTAATTTCCCTTACCCGGTAGAAGACATCGTTCGTTACCATCACGAAAAATGGGACGGCAGCGGTTACCCCAAAGGCCTGAAGGGCGAAGCTATTCCGCTGGTGGCACGAATCATCTCGGTCGTGGACTTCTACGATGCCACACGTTGCGACCGACCTTATCGCAAAGGCATGAAGCGCGAAGACTCTCTGGCTCTTCTCCGAAGCATGGCGGGAAATGCTTTTGATCCCGGTGTTGTGGAAAAATTCATTAAGCACGTTGAGGATTTCGACCGGCTGATTGCGGAAGAAGATATTCAAGAGCAGGTAGAGTCGGAAACTCCGGCACACGATTATCTAACCAAGACCAAGCCGGATGCAGGTCTGGCGCCGAATCAGCTTGGCACCCCGGACCCAGACGATTCCGGCTTCCGGTCGATCAATCAAGCGCAGCGGGAAGTATTCGCGCTGCATGAAATCGCCCAGACAATTGGTTCGTCGTTGAACCTCAACGACACCGTCGGTCTTGTCTCCAACAAACTTCGCGCCATTGTTCCCTTTGATACCTGCATCATCTTTGTCGTCGACGAAAAATCCGGTAAGGCCAGCGCGCTGCACGTAGCCGGAGAACATGGCGAAACATTCAAGCACCGGCGGATGAACGTCGGGGACGGCATCACGGGATGGGTAGTCGCTAATGCCAGGTCGATGTGCAACGCGTCACCAGAACTGGATCTGGTAGGAGTGCCTGAGGAAGTAGCCGGAGAATATCGAGGTGTGCTCGTTTCACCATTGCTTCGCGAAGACGGAGCTTTCGGTGCCATCACGCTTTATTCCAAGAGCAGAACTTCCTACACGACCGAACACGTTCGTTTGCTCGAGTCAGTTTGCCAGCACGCGTCCAGTGCTCTCAACAATGCCCTGACCTATGAGAGAACGAAGGAGTGTGCTCTTACCGATCCGCTCACCGAACTCCCGAATGCAAGGGCGTTCTACATGATGCTGGAACAGCAGATTGCAGAATGCCAGCGCATGACCAACGAATCGCTGGCGGTATTAAGTATGGACGTTGACGACCTTAAGAGCATCAACGACAAATACGGACATTCAATTGGCGACCGCGTACTAGCCGGCGTTGCCGGAGTCATCAAAAAAGAACTGCGTCAGATGGATATCTTAACGCGCTACGCCGGCGATGAGTTTGTGGCTATCATGCCTATGGCTTCCTCGAACATGGCTTCTCATATCGGGGAACGAGTAAGAAGTGCAGTTGAAGAACAAAAGTTTTCTGTTCGACCCGGACATTTTGCGCGGTTAGGGATAAGCCTCGGTGTCTCGTGCTTTCCTGAAGACGGCGAAACTACCGAGGAACTTCTTACCGCGGCTGCGGGCAGAATGCAGAGCAATAAACACGCTCGCAAGACGGTCATGACTCTGGCAAACAGCCCAATAAATACCCTCGACGCTCAGAGATAAGTCAAAAGCCCAACTGCTTTCACCAGAGCGCGCACCGTCAAGCTACGGTGCGCGCTTTTCTAATTAGACCTTAATTTCTTCAGTCCTGTTGGCCGCATGTAGCGCAACCGTTGGTTTGGGACCGTGCGCCGCCACTCGGTTAATTGTAAGCCACAGTTCGCAAACTGAAAGCTCGTGTTACATGAAATGCGGGTACTGGTTCAGCCTGCCTATTACTCAATTGAGATAAGAATGGAATTCCTGTCCACGGCCACGAAGCGGATTGTTTACCCAAGTAACTAATAGCCAAACGAAACCAGTACCGAAATGAGTCTGGTTTTGCACGACATTACAAACCTCGCGTATAATCCAACGCGCATTGCGACAACGCCGAAATCCCACATTTAGAGAGCCGCCGTTTGGGGCGGTTCAATAGTTGAAAGCGGCAAACAGTGGCCAAGTCAAACTACGAGATAGGCAAGCGTACGCCGGAAACCTCCCGCGTCGGAGCTGAAGACACAAGCGCGACGGGCGTGATGGAACAGGAGTCTCCCGAAACGGCTGACTCGGAACATGTCTCACAGCCCCTCGAGACACTGAAACAGTCTCAGAAAAGCCGGCTTGCTGAGACAGATCGCGACACCCTGATCAATATCTACCACCAGATGTTGCTCTGCCGTCGCTTCGAGGAGAAGTCGGCTGAGGCTTATAGCGCCGGGAAGATTGGTGGCTTCTGTCACCTCTACATTGGCCAGGAAGCGGTCGCAATCGGCGCAATCTCCGCAATCCGCAAAGACGACTACGTTTTGACCAGCTATCGTGAACACGCACACGCGATTGCAAAGGGCATCTCGTCCGAGTCAGTTATGGCCGAGCTCTTTGGGAAAGCAACCGGATGCTCCAAGGGCAAAGGTGGGTCAATGCATATGTTTGACAAGGAAGTAAACTTCCTTGGTGGTCACGCGATTGTCGGCGGACAGATTCCCCTGGCCACAGGCGTCGCGTTCGCGACGAAATACAAAGGCACTGATCAGGTTACGCTCTGTTTTTTTGGAGAGGCAGCCGTCAACCAGGGCGCTTTTCACGAATCAATCAATATGGCCCAGCTTTGGAAGCTGCCCTGCATTTACATCTGTGAAAACAACCAGTACGGGATGGGAACAGCACTGGCGCGCGCCATGTCCTCACAGGATATTTCACAGAAGGCCTGCGCTTACGATATTGCAGCCGAGTTTGTTGATGGTATGGACGTGCTGGCAGTGCGGGAGGCGACGCTTCGGGCTGTTGAGCGTGCGCGCAAAGATTATCTGCCTACGCTCCTTGAGGTTCGTACCTACCGCTTCATGGGCCACTCCATGTCAGATCCCGGAAACTATCGCACGCGGGCCGAGATCGAGCGCCACCAGGAACGCGATCCGCTCAAACTTTTCTCAGCTAGCCTGAAAGAAGAAGGTGTACTCTCGGATTCTGAGTTCCAGGCGATGGAGGCGCAGGTCAAAGAACAAGTCGAGAAGGATCTCCGCTTTGCGGAAGAGAGCCCGCTACCCGATCCAAAAGAACTCTACACGGACGTTTATGCCAATCCGATCACACCGGGTCAAAAAGGAGAGGCTAAGTAAATGGCTGTCGTAACCATGCGCGAGGCGCTCAATCAGGCTTTACGTGAGGAGATGCTGCGCGATGAAAACGTTTTCCTGATGGGCGAAGAAGTTGCCGCTTACCAGGGAGCATACAAGGTTACGAAAGGATTGCTTGAAGAACTTGGAGAGAAAAGGGTCATCGATACTCCGATCACCGAGCTTGGTTTTGCTGGGTTGGGTGTGGGCGCGGCAATGGTCGGCCTCCGGCCGATCGTTGAGTTTATGACTTTCAACTTCTCCATTCTCGCCACTGACCAAATCATCAACTCCGCCGCCAAGATGCTTTACATGTCGGGTGGTCAGTTCAATATCCCGATCGTATTTCGCGGTCCGGGTGGCTCGGCTTTCCAGGTATCCTCTCAACATTCCCAAGCATTGGAGTCGTGGTATGCATATTTCCCTGGCTTGAAGGTAGTGATGCCTTCTACGCCGGCAGACGCTAAGGGCCTCTTGAAGTCAGCTATTCGCGATGACGACCCGGTTATCTTCATTGAGCAGGAACGAATGTACGGGATGAAGGGCGAAGTCCCCGACGGAGACGACTTCACTATTCCGCTTGGTGTTGCAGACATAAAACGAGAAGGAACAGACGCCACCATTGTTGCCCGCTCCTTGATGGTGCCCATTGCCTTGAAGGCAGCGGACGTCTTGGAAAAACAAGGTGTGTCATGTGAAGTTATCGATCCGCGCACTATTCGGCCACTGGATATCGATACGATCGTCGAGTCGGTCAAGAAAACAAATCGGGTCGTGGTGGCGGAAGAGTCGCACCCGTTTTGCGGTGTGGCGGGGGAAATCAGCCAGGAGATTACGGAGCGTGCCTTTGACTATCTCGATGCCCCCATCAAGCGAGTTTGCGGCGCCGACGTACCCATGCCCTACGCAAAAAATCTCGAGGACCTGGCCATTCCCAATGTGGACCAAATCGTGGCCGCGGTTCGCGAAGTAGCATATCTCGATTGAGCGTTCATCCATGCCGGGAAAGGTCAATGAATGGCAACCCAGGTGATCATGCCCAAGCTCTCTCCTACCATGGAAGAGGGCCAACTCTCGCGCTGGCTTAAAAAAGAAGGCGATAAGGTGTCGATGGGCGAACCACTCGCCGAAATTGATACTGACAAAGCAACAATGGAAATGCAGGCACTCGGCAGCGGGGTGCTGCGCAAGATTCTGATCCAGGAAGGTGAGTCGGCACCACTGGGCCAGTTGATCGCCATTATCGGCGAGCCCGACGAAGACATTTCCGCGCTTGCTAGTCAAGCTCCGGCGACACCTACCACGAAGAGTACTGCACCCGAGGCAGCGGCAGAGAAGCCCGAAGCACGTGAAGCCACGCCTGCAAGTGAACCAGCCACAACAGACAAGGCCACAGATAAAGGCGCCGGCGCCGCGACCGGAAACGGGCGGCAGGAGTCAAAGCCCATTGAAGGCGCACCGGCAGGTCGTTTAATCGTTTCTCCTCTGGCAGCGCGCATGGCGGCGGAATCGGGAATAGACCTGCGATCCGTTAGCGGAACCGGACCTGGTGGCAGAATCATCAAACGCGATGTTGAGGAACGCATCGGTCAGGGTAAGGCGGCAGCTTCTGCACCCGAAAGCCAAGCCCCGACAAGACATCTCCGCGCAGTTCCGGACACTCCATTTCAGAAATCTGCAACCGCCCAAGCCTCTGCATATCGCGATGAGCCGGCTAGTGAGATGCGCCGTACCATCGCCAAACGCCTGGTCACTTCACTTGGCCCAGTGCCGCATTTCTTTCTCACTGTCGAAATCGAAATGGATCGCGCGGCTGAGATGCGCAAACGAATAAATGACCTGGATCCTGAGCTCAAGATTAGCGTTAACGACATCATTATCAAGGTGGCCGCCGCTGCGCTTATGCAACATCCCGAGGTGAATGCTTCGTTTCAGGACAAGGCCGTCAGATATTACGAACACGCTGATATTGGTGTCGCCGTCGCAATTGAGGACGGACTGATCACGCCAATTGTTCGGGGAGCGGATCAAAAATCTCTCGGCGAAATTGCGGCGGAAGTTCGCGATCTAGCGGAGCGTGCACGCAACCGCAAGTTGCGTCCGGAAGAATACATGGGCGCAACTTTCTCGGTCAGCAATCTCGGGATGTTTGGAATCGAGGAGTTCACCGCCATAATTAATCCACCCGAGGGCGCGATCATGGCAGTAGGTGCGATGTCGCCGAAGCCGGTGGTCCGAGACAACGAAATCACTGTGCGCCAGATGATGCGAGTTACGATGTCCTGCGATCACCGCGTCATCGACGGCGCCACCGGCGCGAAGTTCCTACAGACTTTCAAGAAAATTCTCGAGAACCCTATCCTTCTGATTGTGTAACCCACTCTGATCGCGGCTTTCCCGCCGCACAGTGCGGAAAGGCTCTGCCTTTCCGGCTGCCAATAAATACCTTTGAGGCTATGCCTCAAACACCTGGAGGCGCAGCCTCCAAAATCAAAAAGAGCTCGCCGGAAAGGCAGAGCCTTTCCGCACTGTGCCGCGGCAGAGCCGCAACGAATTCAAGACAAACCCAAAAGTTGGAAACTGGCCCTTTGGGCGCGGCGGGGCACAAGTGCCCTATCTAAACGGCTCCTAGTGAAGGCAACTCGAAACTCGGAACTCGGAACTCGAAACTTGATGCTAGTGAAGTAGTGGAACACTGATCGGAGCGATGATCCGGCCAACCGGGTACAGGTTCATCTGCTTGTCCCAATATGGCGAACGCTCGTAGAAGAACTGCAGTCTCGCGCGCGGATTCGCTGCGAAAGTGGGATCAGCGAGTTTTTGCTTGAACTCCTCGCGCAGTCCCGGATCGTTTGCCAACATTTCTCGAGCTAGCTTTTCCAGAACATAATTCTCGGCATATTCCTTCTCTTCAAAAGTGGCGTTGAAGAATCCCCAGTGGACCAGTGAGTCCGGGGCTTCAGGCTCGAGCAGATTTATTGCTACCTTCGCCGACTCCTGAGCCAGCGGCACAATCACGGATCCGGCGGGAAAGGTTCGCCGCTCATGCACTACCTCGGCCTTGAATTCCGGCATCAGCCTTCCCTCAAAAGGACCGCCGGCCCACTTCACATCGACAAACCGATAGCTCTCGATGTCAATCGCTAGAGGGTCTTTGGTTGTTTGCAGCTTCAGCCCGTGGGCCCGAAGAACTTCGATCACCTCTTTCCACTGCACCGGCACGATGTAGTAAAGCGGCGGCGCTACCGCAGTCTTCACTCGCAAATCGTTATACATCGGCACCGTCATGTCCACCGGCTTAGTGCCAAATAAAACGTACGGCGCACCCGAGATATCGCTCATCTGAGTGTGATATTCCAGGGCTTTCAGTTTGTAAGGCGTTGCTTTGTCGGTCAATTCAAAGGCAATCGGAAAACGACGCGCGGGATCGTAAGTACTGCCGTCGACGAGCGTTTTTTCATCCGCTTCTCGCACTGCTGCCAGCAGGCTTTGGGGATCGCGACTAACTTCAGCGAGCGTGAAACGCAAAAAGTCGTAGGTGCCAACTACGCGTGGACGATAAGGCTTCAACATGTGCGTCTCGATGAGAATGCCGGGGCGGTTTCTGATGGGCGTATAACCGGTTGAGAAGCGAGGGCTGCCGTTGAAGTCTCGAATGCCTTTGGTTAGATCACGATTGTCGGTGAACTCCAGATACCACGAAACAAGGTTTCCCGCCGCTTCAGTCGCCGGAGCAACGCGCTCGTCGATAACCTTGCGCTCCCACGCAAGAACGCTCTCCGCCACGCCGGAATGGCGCTCGTGTTGATAAGTGATGTTGTACTGATAGTCGGCCCCATCCGTAACGTGGCAATCAACAAACAGATCCGGTTTCCACTGATTCCATAACGACAACCAGGCGCGCGTTTCCGGAGTGCTGGCTTTCATGTAATCGCGATTGAGGTTCTGGTAAGTGCTGGTTGTCCGCCAGCCCATTTCGTCAGGCCCAGTCTGATTGATGCGGTTATAAGGGCTGACTCGTTCATGGCCGTCGACGTTGTAGATGGGGATAAAGAGCACGACCAGGTTCTTGAGTAGCTCCGGTCGGGTCTTCGTGATGGCGATGTCACGGAGGAGGGCAAGTCCAGCATCCTTACCATCCGGCTCGCCCGCGTGAATGCAAGCCTGGATCAGAATGACGGCCTTGCCGGCATGTCTGGCGGCTTCAGGCGTAAAGGTTTCACCTTCCGTCGCGATTAGTAACGGCAGGTCGCGCCCTTCGCCGCTTTTGCCGAATGTTTGGAACTTGATCAGTGGCGACGCCTGATCGAGGCGCTTGGAGTATTCAATGGTCTCCGCGTAACGTGGGGTCTCTCGATAGTCAGTCTTTTCGGCGTGCGTAAGCCACTCGCTTGGCACGGGAGGATTTTGATTCTGAGACATTTTTATGTTTTGAGATTTGACCTGAAACGATGATAACAGCCCGGTGGAGCAGAACAGAGCGAGGATAAACGCGACTCGCAGCATCTTTATTCTGGACACGCTGTACCTGGTCCTGGTGGCGGATTGCGACCGCTCCGGTTCTGATGAAGCGGACTCTAACGCAGCTCTTGATCGCAAGAACGACACTGCGAGCGACGCCTCGCATTAAGGGTGCCGCATGCCAGACAGCGAATATACATGGTGCGTGCAAACCAGGCAGTGATGATCGCGCTTAACCCCAGTATCGCGACCAGCACTACCGCGTTCAACAACAACTCTTTCAAGCTTTATATTGCTCCCGCAACCACTTCTGATAATTAAGCCCGCGTTGGTAACCGTTCCGGTAAGCTTCGTCAGCTTCATCAGCCGGTGACGACTTTGCCGCAGTCTCTGCGGTTTCAGGTCTTGCCTTTACACCAGCCTCAAAGCCGCGCCGATAGCTAGCTTCATCGGTCTTGAAATCTTTGCCACTCGATTCATACTCCGCGGCTTCAGCGTCTCGCAATCCGATCCACCAATTCTCGCGAGCTTCATCGATGCTTATCGCCCCGGCACTTGCCAGTGCTCCTTGCGCTGCGTAAACGGCGCCGTCATCGTCAAGGAAAGCGATGACGACCGAGCGGCCACTCCTCAGCGCATCTTCATAAAGATACAGCTCATCATGGGGCAATCCAGCCACAAGTTCCTTCTCGAGAGCTTCACCTGCTGCCATTCCGGTTACGGTTCCTCCCGCTCCCAAAATGGCAGCGCCCAGGAGTCCCCCCGCAATAACCGGACCGACTCCAGGAACCAGTAAGCTAGCTGCTGCGGCACCCAACGTTGCGCCACCAGCCACACCCATGGCGCCGCCTACCGTTCCTCCCATTGCCTGGCCCATACCAGGTTGTTCACTGTCGGCAGTAGGCACCGTTTTTTCGACTTGCTCGTCACCCATGCCCGGCTTCAGCAACGCAATTCTGTCGTTGGGAACTCCCAGCGAATGAAGCTGCCGAACAGCTTCTTCAGCTGCGTCGCTTGACGAAAAAATCCCCGCTACTGTTTCCATGGTCGATCCTCCTTCAAGAATTCGCCTACGTTTTAACCTTTCATGCGCTTTCGCGGCAAGGAAAGGTGATAAAGAACACAAATCGTTGAGGAAATTAGTAGAGCTATGTTAGAGTCGTTTTGTGGATTAATGCGTGAGGCGGGCGACTCTTGATGTAGCCCGCCCACTTTGCAAAAACGGGCTGGAAAAACGAAAAGCATGTACGACATTGTAGAAAAGCACTGGCCAATGTCAGAGGGCGACGGCAAAGCTGCGCGCAAGAAAAGGCCGAGAATACTTGCGATTACGACCGACTGCTGTACCGGTTGCGCGGGCTCGCCGGCTTGCATCGAATACTGTCCAATCGAAGCGTGCATGTTCTGGGTACCCGATGAGGATCATCCACCGTTTGGGCGCATCGAAGTAGACCCGTATCTCTGCATCGGATGTCAGAAGTGCACCAGCAAGGGACCAGATGGAGCATTCCTCGATGGCTGCCCGTGGGATGCGATCGAAATGGTGCCAACCGATGATTGGGAAGCGGTACACGGAATTAAGCTTCCTGACCTCCCACCTCCTCCTCCGGCTGGTTAATTAGCGGTTTCATCGCCAACGCCTGCAGAGAGATTTTCCATATGTCATTTGACATTTTTCATTTGTCATCGCAGGACACTGGAGACAGTGAGCGTAGCGCCAGGGGTCTTCAATGGCAAATAACAAATGTCAAATGATATATGGAAAATCTCTTTGGGGCTTTTGCCTTGGTCCCCTACAACTTACTGCGGCTTTTGATGGCATTCACAGTCAGCGCCGCCTGTTGTTTTGTGCGATCACTCACCGGTTCGGCGCCGCTTGCGTAGCGCTCGATTAGCGGCATGTCTTCATCCCGCCCTACTACGGAAAGTCCGCGCAGCGCTTCCCAAATGCTTGCCTCGTCAGACCTCATCGTCAACACAGCATCACCTTTTGAAACGTTCGCGCTGTTCACTACTAGAATGCGTTCTACCTTACCAAACAGTGGCGAGCGAATTTCCGTAATCTGGCCACTCGGTTGTTGAATGCGGCCCAGCAAAGAACCGCGGCTGATTTGAGCGCCCGTCGATAAGCTATTAAGCAAGATGCCGGTGGCAGGAGCATTCACCGTAAAAGGTTGCAACATCGCTGTAAACTCAGGGCGTCCACTGGGATCATTAAACCTCACCAGCGCCAGCGCTGCGTTGCGGCGGACGATCGGTTCCGGATCCTGCAATAGCTTGTTAAGCGTGTTGTGAAACTCCTCAGACGTATTTTCCGCACCCATTAACCAGGCAACAGTCAGCCGGAACTCTGTTTCTGGGCTGCCGGAGAGGGCAATGATTTGCGGATACCACTGTTTGGTGCTCTTGTCACCTCGCTCGATGCGCTGTTGAATCTGCAAGAGCGCGTGCTGCACATGTCGCGGATGCTTCTCATCATTCAGATACTTTGTAATTTCGGAATCAGAGAGACCACGGCCAAACCAGGTCAGGTACCAGGTAAGGAATGACGCGACTACAAATAGTATCGCCAGAATGAGAATCGGTGCGGAGGCGCGTACGCGGTTTGCGGCCGGCGTAACGATCTTGATCTCGGGGTTGTTTCCGTTGTCCTGGATTTCTTGAGTTGCCATCGCTTTGGTCATTACGCAACTTTACTCATCGCTCATCACTCATCACTCATCACTCATCACTCATTACTTTTCTTAACTCGACGGGTAGATCTGATACAGCATCAAGTAGACAATCACACCGGTCACCGAAACGTACAGCCAAAGCGGCAACGTCCAGCGCGCGATGCTGCGGTGTCGAATGAAATCTCCTCGCGCCGCCCGGTAGAGAGTCACAATTATCAGTGGAACAATAACGACTGCCAGAACTGTATGGGTAATCAGAATTGTGAAATACACAGGGCGAACTAGTCCCTGGCCGGCAAATCGCGTGGCCCCATGGTAGTAATGATAAGTGAGATAAGAAATAAGAAATAGGGTCGAGGTTACAAACGCCGTGAGCTGGCAATTGCGATGAGCCCTGATGCGACCGAGCCGAATGAATCTAAAGCCAGTCAACAGCAGCAGTGCGCTTGTAGTATTCAAAACTGCATTGAGATGGGGAAGAAATGGAATGTATTCAGGCATTTAATGAAGTGCTGAGTGCGGAGTACCGAGTACTGAGTACTGAGTAAAGATCATTTTCAATTTCTCATTTCTGATTTCTCATTTCTCATTTTTCATTGAAGCAGAATCATGAGCGAGCCCTAGGATATTGAGTGCCATGTCCGACCAAATGGCAAACGATGACAAATGAGAAATGACAAATGACAAATGGAAAATATTCTTTTTCTCAACACTCAGTACTCAGTACTCAGCACTAATTACTTGTCTTCCCTTCTCCGTCAGCGAATAAAAGTCGTTCCCCTCTTCCTGAAGTAGCCCTTCCGCCACCAGTCGCTCCACGGCGTCGAAGACGGCGGTGCGGGCCTCGGGGTCGTTCTCACCTATTTCAAAAAGTGTGTGCAGATCAAGCTTCTCTTTCTTCCAATCCTCGAAGCTTCCCAGAACACGTTTTTCTATTTCATTCACGGCGGGATTAGTAGGACGGCAGCAGGTTACGGTTGCTTTTGCTTCATGTGGGCAACCATTGATCTGACATCAGGGGGGACTGCACGGCCTTTGGCGTCGAGCAAGGGTGGGGATGGAGGAAGTACGCGTTCTCCGGCTGCGGCGGCGGCTTCTGCTTTTAAGGCTCTTCGCTTCTTGAAAGGCAAAGGCAATTTTCCTTCGTCTTTCAAATACAGCAAAGGATTGACAGCGAACATCAGCGCCATCACCATGCAAACCATGGTTACGAATAGATTGTCGGTCGTCAAAAAATTCGGGGAGGTCAGCGCGTTAATGACCGCCAAAGCGACAAAGACGAGGGCCGCGACAATACAGATTATGTTTAATAGTCTAGCTTCCCTCTTCATTACTCTCGTGTCGCTAACCTCGCTAACTTCCTCCAACATACACGTTCCTCATTGCTACCGACGAGCGGAAGGAATCTCTACCTCAATTCCCATTACCTCAGGGTTGGGAAGGTGGGTTTCCACCCCAGCGGGGCTGCCCCGCTGGGGACCCCGGGCTTGCCCCCGCTCGTTTGGCCACACTCACCACCGTCAAACATTTGTTACCGGAGTAGAGCGTCCGGAACCTGTCGGATCGATCTCAGTGTTTCGCCTTGCTGGGGGGTGCCGCACGCTCAGACATCTCTTCGTAGCCGCATCTTTCGCATTGCCAGATCGGGAATGAGCCAGTCGGGTCGGCCGTACTCTGATATACCGCTCGGTTGGAGGGGATAATCTTTCCTCCGCAACGCGGACATACGCGACCTCGTGTAGTTCGCTTCTCAACATCGATCCGCAAAAGATTTTCTTCGGCCATGACTATCGAATTCTGCACTCCGTGCTGTTAGTTTGAAGCTACCGGCTTCGGAACGGGCACAGGCGCCGGCAGTATTTCGAAGGAGTCGAAAAAGTGTCCGACGCCAGCATTTCGTTCGTCTCCACCCATCACTAACAGAACATACATCCGTCTCTCGTTTTCTATCACGCGAATCAACCCGTGCACACCTTTGCAGTCGAGCGAATACTGACGTCCCATACGGCCTTTTATTGTTAGTTCCGTATCCAGCTTAAGGTCGACATCGGGACAGCTCGTGGTGAGTGCTTTGACGAAGCCGTTCCGAAAACCGTTCATGAACTGGTCGAGACGTTGTGCGGGTTTTAGCGACGCAACCACCGCAGGAAATTCCTGCATCACGGCCATGTATAACATGCGATTAGGATCATCGACTGCGGTATACATTTTCATCAGGTAATCATCGCCGAGAATCGGAACGTTGCTTGATTCTGCCTTGGGCTCCAACGGGAGTTGGAGCGAAAAACCTTCGCCGGCAGGCCTCAAAGTTGTCCAAGTCTGCGCAACTGCAGTCGCCGGCACCGCCACAAACAGCAGACACAACAGCGAAAATGTTAGACCGATCTTATTTCGACTCAGCATCTTCTTCGTCCTTAAGTTGCTCGTCGATGTTCCGGTTATGCCGTTTGAGGGCCACGAAAATTGAACAGAATATGGTGACTGGAGGAACCAGCAGTACCAGAACACCAATATTGAAATTGCGAATGAAGAATGGGTTATTCGAGCCAGCCAAGGCCGCGCGACACATTGAACATTGAGCCAGGGCGCCCGAGTCGAACGCCAACAGCAGCACGATGGCGAAACTCACAACCACAAGAATTCTGACCTTACGAGACATCAATGCTCCTCAGAAGTAGCCGCCGGCGGTGGGGGTGCTTCCTTGAACTGATAACGCAAACCTGCGGATCTGAAACTGTCTGGGAAAAAAACAAAAAGCAAACAGATGCAAACCACGAGCATGGGCACGATCGTTAAAATCAAACTGAGGCGTTCGAATTTCAGGTGCATGAAGTACGCCACAATCAAGGCGGCCTTGATGATTGAAAGGCCGAGCAGAATGGTTAACATGAAATGGATCGGCATAGGCCTATAGGCAAGACCGATCTCCACCAGCGTCAGCAGCACCAGCCAGCCCCAGATCGAAGTGAACAGTTTATTACTGCCCGCAAAGTGTTCTTCTTCGTGTGCGCTCATTCTCGATTCCTCCGCTTCGAATCTCCAGGCACTATCGACCTCGACTCATTTGGCCAAGTGACCACCAACGTCCACCGACAGGATATAAATCAGCGGGAACACAAACATCCAGACCAGATCCACAAAGTGCCAATAAAGACCACTAATCTCGATATCTTCGTGATTCAGTTTTTTGACCCGCGTGGCGACCACACCCAGATAAAGAATCCCGGTGGCGACGTGAAACATGTGCAACCCAGTAATGGTAAAGAAGGTGGCGCCAAACAACGGAGTCGGCAGTATTCCGTCAGAAGTTGTGAATGTCTCGACCCAATGAGCCGGCAGTGTAAAGGGCCTGAGACCTTCACCGATGAGGTGGTTCCATTCGATAAGGTGCAGGACAACGAAAGCCGCGCCAAAAAACATCGTTGCCATGATCCATTTGCGCGCCCTTGCCTTATCTCCCCGGCTCGATGCCGAAACGCCGAAGACCATTGTCAGGCTGGACGAGAGCAGGCAAAACGTCATGACCGACGAAAAGACGATACTCGGATAAAACGGAAATGGCGTGGGCCAGACGTTTGACGCGCGCAGGTAGCTATAGCCAATCAGCAGCGCTGAGAACGTCAATGAGTCGGAAACAATGAACAACCACATCCCGAGCTTGCGATGACCGACACGATAAGGATGCACACCCCCGCCCCAGTCTTCGGCCGGAAAATGTAATGCACGTGCTTCAGTACTCACCTGTCACCTCCAAAAAAGTAGTTAGCGCACAAAGAACAGTAGCACGAACAAGTAGAGCCACAAGAGATCCATGAAATGCCAGTAAAGAGAAACTGCATCAGCGCCGGCCTGCGACTTCGCCACCGCAAATACGTCTTCTCTTGGGGCGCGCGTGCGAAGCGCAATGTAGCCGAGTGCAAACAGGCCCCCCAGCAAGTGCACCCCATGCGCCGCGGTCAAAAGATAAAAGAACGAGCTGTGGGGGTTACTGGCAACGTAGACCCCCCTCCTCACAAGTTGTCGCCACGCGAGCAGCTGCGATATCAGGAATCCGATGCCCAGTGCAAGTGTCACAAGCAGCCACTGTCTGTGGTCATTGTTAGCCAGGTCTTTCCATTTTCGGCGCGCGACTTCGAGCGTCCCGCTGCTGAGCAGTATCAGCGTAGTGCTTAGCAACAGGATTCGCGGCATCGTTAGCGGTTGCCAATCGCTTGCCGAAGCGGCGCGCACAATGTAAGCGCTGCTCAAAGCCGTGAACATCATTAGGATCGACGCCAGTGCAACCCACATCCCGATGCGATAACGGTTCGCTGAAGACTGAAAATCCGGGAAATAGTCGCCATGGCCGTTTCGTTTGGGCGCACCATTTCCATTGGGACCGCGACGCTTCGGTCCACCACCAATTCCTGGTTTTGTTAATGGCCTAGTGCCTGCCGTTGTGGCCATCACCACTTACCCCTCCAGTTACAGGCGTAGGTTGTTGACTGGCTTCAGGCTCTGTCTGCATCACAAAGTCGTTTGGCGCCCCCGGCACCGCAAACTCATATGGTCCGCGGTAAACGACCGGCAAAACGCCGGCAAAATTGTCGTGCGGCGGCGGACTCGCGGTGGTCCACTCGAGCGTAGTTGCCTCCCACGGATTGTCAGCCGCCTTCTCGCCCTTGAAAACACTCCAAACCAGATTGAAGTAGAAAACAATCTGGGTGAGCACTGTAATAATTGCAGCGATGGACACGAAGACCACCAGCGGATGAAGCGAGTCGAGCCACCTGTATTCCGTAAACTGTGCGTAACGACGAGGCATTCCCACCATGCCCATCGTATGCATAGGCACGAAGATGCAGTAGACGCCAACGAATGTTATCCAGAAATGAATCTTGCCGAGCCGCTCATTCATGAAACGGCCAAACATCTTTGGGAACCAGAAGTATGTCGCGGCAAACATACCAAAAATAGACGCCACGCCCATGACGAGGTGGAAGTGGGCCGGCACAAAGTAAGTATCGTGCATCGGCAAGTCGAGCGATGTCTGGCCCAACACCAGGCCGGTGATCCCGCCGGCAACAAAAAGCGAGACGAAACCGATGGCAAAGAGCATCGGCGTGGTGAAGCGAATTCTTGCTCCCCATAACGTGCCTATCCAATTAAACGTCTTGACAGCTGAAGGAACACCGATCGAAAGCGTCAGGATGGAGAAGGTCATCGCCGAGTACGGACTCATGCCGCTGATGAACATGTGATGGCCCCAGACGAAGAACCCCAACAGACCGATCGCAAAGATCGCAAACACCATGGCGCGATAGCCGAAGACGGGCTTGCGGGCGAAGGTTGAAAGGATGTGGGATGTTGCGCCCATACCCGGCAGAATGGCGATGTAAACCTCGGGATGACCAAAAAACCAGAACAAGTGTTGCCACAGGATTGGTGAGCCACCGGTGTGTGTCGTCAGCACTGAAGATCCGAATACCAACCCACCCGGGATGAAGAAGCTCGTCCCCACAGTGCGATCGAGGAGGAGCAGAATGCCGCCACCAAGAAGTACGGGAAATGAAAGCAAGGCCAAAACGGCCGTTGTAAACCAGGCCCAGCAAGTCAACGGCATGCGCATAAGGGCCATTCCTCTCGTGCGCATGTTGAGGAGCGTTGTGATGAAGTTAAGTGCGCCGAGCAAAGAACCAACACAGAAGATTGCAATACTGACGATCCAGAGATTCATGCCCGCGCCCTGGCCCGGCCCGGCGGGCGTGCCGACTGCGCTCAGAGGCGCGTAGCCCGTCCATCCGCCAATCGGGCCGACAGTTGCGCCACTCGCGCCGCCCAGGTGCGGTCCGATCGAGGCTGCGATGGATGCATTGCCCTCAACGAAAATGGCGGCGAGGATGACGATGAACCCAACAAACGTCACCCAGAACGACATCATGTTTAGAAATGGAAACGCCATGTCCTCGGCGCCGATCTGAATCGGAAGAAAATAGTTTCCAAACCCGCCCTGAGGCGCGGTGGTGAGAACGAAGAAAACCATGATCGTTCCGTGCATGGTCACCAGCGACAAATAAAACTCGGGATTCATAACGCCGCCAGGCGCACCAGTAGGAAAGAGCGTTCCCAGAATCGGCCAATTCGTGCCCGGCCACGACAGATTCATGCGCATCAACACTGACATCGTCATGCCTACCACCACTGCTGCCAGCGCCAGAATGATGTACTGGATGCCGATGACCTTGTGATCCAGGCTAAAGATGTATTTACGGATGAAGCTCGTGGGCGCCTCGTGACGATGCACTGCTTCGTGCGTTTCATCTGACATCTCTGAATCTCCTAGGGATTAGGCTAAATCAACGATTCAAGATTTCCTTTTCAATGCTAGTAAGGGGGTAACTGATACTTTGCCAAAAGCTCGGTGATCTTGTTTTGAAATTGTTCCTGCGGCAGAGCCATCAAAGCCTGATGCTCAGCCACTGGTAACACGAGCATGAAACTCTTCATTCTATAGTGGAATTGTCCACAGAGCTCTGCGCATGCCAGTTCGTACTTTCCCGGCCGGTTTGCTGTGAAGTGAACGCGAATCATCATTCCCGGAACGAGATCCTGCTTAAACCTGAGTTGCGGCACCCAGAAGTTGTGAATGACGTCTCTTGACCGCAGGATTAGTTCGACCGGCTGGCCCTCAGGAATCGCAATTACGCTGTGTACTACATCATCTTTGGCGTTTGGATCCGCCTGGTCCAAGCCGATATAGTTGAGGGCAGAGTCGTCAATGAGGCTGGGATCTGTGCGGCCAAAGACCCCGTCCTTGCCGGGGTAATGGAAGTTCCATTGAAACTGCTGCGCAACCACTTCAACCTGGAATGATCCTGCCGGTGCTTTGTTAAAATGGAGCGAAGCCCACACACTCTGGCCCATGACTGCCAGTCCAATGAAAATGACCGCAGTCACAACCGTCCAGATAACCTCCAGGCGATTACTGCCGTGGGTGTAGACAGCGCGATCGGTGTGGCCGCGGTCGCGATACGTCCAGACCACATAGCCCAAACCAACCTGGGCTGCCGTGAAGGCTATTCCCACGATGATAATGGTCAGCAAAAACTGGCGATCAAGCGCAGCCGCGTGTGAAGAGATGGCCTCAGGAAACCACCACTTCTTAACAAAGAAGAGACTCACTGAACCTAGAGTTAGGATCCAGATAATAACCGCAAGAACTCGTCCCATCGGTTACATCTCCTTAGGATGGAAATAGTAAATGGCAAACCCTCAAGGTAAATGGTGAATGGTAAATGGTAAATAGTATGACCGTGTTGCCACTTCGTGAACTGACCTGGCGTATTTCCATTTACCATTCACCATTTACTATTTACCCGGCTAGACCATTCACCTGTCTAAAACCATTAAGACAAACAGAAGGGGCAGATAGATAACTGAAGCCAATAACAACCTTCGCGCCTCTTGTTTCGATTTGGAAAAAGCGGCTCGCAGGCTGCTGTAGAAAAAGAGCAATCCTAAAACGATCGCGCCGTAGAGATAAACCTTGCCGGAAATGCCCATGGCCGCAGGCAGCAAACTCACGGGCAGCAGCAGCAACGTGTAGACGACGATTTGTTGCGCGGTAACGCGGCCATCAGGCTCAACTACTGGCAGCATGAGAATTCCCGCGCGGCTATAGTCTTCGCGATACATCCAGGCAATGGCCAGGAAGTGGGGAAACTGCCAGAGGAACAGAATCGCGAACAGCACCCAGGCTTCAAGGTCCATAGATCCACGCGCTGCCGCCCAGCCAATCAATGGCGGAACTGCCCCGGGAAAGGCTCCCACCATCGTAGACAGTGATGTCTTTGTTTTTAGTGGCGTATAGCCAAACAAATATCCGGCAATGACTGTCAACCCCAGCAAAGCTGTCAATGGATTCACGAGCACAGCGAGGTAGAGCTCTGAAAGCACCGTTAGTCCAACGCCAAAAGCCAATGCTTCCCAGGGCAACAGTTTTCCGGATGGCAATGGTCGACTGGCCGTACGTCTCATGAGAGCGTCAAGGTCGCGCTCCATGTACTGATTGAGTGTGGCAATTCCTGACGATAGTAAACCGATGCCAACCATCGCGCTCAACAGCGCCCGGTAGTTAACAGTCTCATGCGAGGCCAGCGCGAATCCGGCAGCAGAAGTCAGCACGATCAGGAATGTGATGCGCGGCTTGGTGAGCTCCATGTAGGCAGCAAAGCGCTCGCGCGCGCTCAGGCGTTCGAGTGAACCTACCGACGAAGGTGTCAGGTCTATTGCAAATTCTTCCATATTCAACTCTGCTCAGAGTCCAGCAGTTCAGAGTCCAGCCTTTAGGCTGCTGGTTCC
>DATBRN010000076.1:0-10981 GCA_036560225.1 Pyrinomonadaceae bacterium
TTGGCGCACAAGTGCGCGGGCTAAACGATCAATTAGACGATGAGCGGGCTAAACGATAAATACAATGAGCGGGCCAAACGATCAAGAAAGCTGCCAACAAAAAGGCCCGCTCTTGCGAGCGGGCCTTGGTGGGGACCAACGTGATTCTGTCCTTTAGTCATTTATTTGGATCGACCGAAGAACATTGCGAAAAGCAGACTGATAACTCGCTGACTCGTTCTGCGGCGTGACAGCGATCATGTACAGCAATTCACCATTGCGGAGTTGAGTAGTTATCAAAGTCACAACCTCCGCCTGACCGGTTGCTTCGTTAACATTGCTCAGCGTCGTCGTCAAAGCAGTTCGTCCTCCCAAAGTCGTTCGCTGCAAGTTGCTTCGCTGACGCAGGTTACCATTCCCCTGAGCCAACCCATTTAAGAACTCCTGCGTGGCTTGCTGCAGACCACGGTTCTGGGTCTGCGCGACACCAAGGTTGATGCCATGCGTATAGACGACCTGGTTCTGATACTGGCCGTAGGCCCCCTCAGGAGCAAACCATACAGAATTGTTGTCGTTCAGCTCCCGCCAATTGCTGGGAACACTCACGCGCACGATACCACCAACAGTGGAATAGGCCTGATAGCGTGTCGACGGGTAATCAACGCGACCGCGCGGCGGATTGTTGGGATAGTTCCCTGTGGTCTCGCCGGTCGGATAGGTTCGACCACCTTGCGCAATCTCCTGCATTGAAGGAGCGCGGCCCATGCCTCGCAGGCGCGCTTGTATCTGATCAAAGTCGCGCGTGTCGCGAATGGGATTAGATACCCTCAGATATTGAGCTTCCTGATTAATTCTCGCGTAGCGATCGCTGGGACTCGGATGGTCGCTCAGAAATCCACCACCACCGCCTCCGCTTTGCTGTTCGATTGTCTTGAACATGTTGGCGAGATCGTGTGGGTCGTATCCAGCATTGGCCATTATGCGAGCACCTAGAAGATCAGCTTCCGTCTCATACTCGCGGCTGAATTTTAGAAAATACACTCCAACTCCCTGCCCCGCGATCTGAGCGGCAGCGCCCGCTGGACCACCAAGAATCTGCCCACCGATTCCAAGGATTCCCGCGAGCAATCCATACTTTTGGGCCTTTGTTGCCTGGGCCGTTCCATGTCGCAGCGCCACATGGCTCAGCTCGTGGGCCATTACGCCTGCCATCTCGCCTTCGCTATGCGCCGCCTCGATCATGCCGCGGTTTACATACATTGGACCACCGGGCAGAGCGAAGGCGTTGATGTCGCGCGCGTTCACAATCTTGAAATAATACTGGAACTCGGGATGCCGAAACTCCGACGGAATCGAGCTGACTAGCCGCTGCCCAACCCGTGAGACATAGTTGGTAGCTTCAGCATCTTGCAGTATCGGCAACTGCCTTTCTACTTCGGTTGCTGCCTGCCGGCCAACCTTAACATCATCGGTAGTTTTGTATTTGTTGCTGTGATACTTGATTTGCGTCTGCGAAAACACCGCGACAGGCATCGCAAAAACTGCGAATACTGTCAGGCATGCCACCAGACGATGCACTGTATTTGAATGCTTTCTAATCATCTCTTTTCCTCCGTAATGAACGCTTACGAAAAACTTCTCAAACCCTCAGGCGCGAACTCCTCAGAATAGAAAAAGCGGCCCACTCCCCGGTTTGCCGCTCTAATTACTACTTGGCGCCTTCATCCTCCCCGAAATTAATCTTCTCACCGTACTCGCGTCTTTTGGGGAAGAGAGCCTTTGGCCTGACTCGGGTTTGATGAGCTATTGGAAATGGGAGTTTGCCGGTTTTCTGTTGCCAAGACATTGCAATGCGGAAGCTAATGCTGAACCAAAACGCAACATCCTTTGCGTCATTTAGCACGATTTCCGTTCGAAGATTTTGCAACGTGGCTATGGCAAACCCTCCGGTGCTGTTTCACTGCAAGGTAAGTGCCAGATAAGGCAATTCCTATGAATTTCTATGACTTATTTCGCGGTTCGATCTTTTCGTTCAACCACTGCGTAGGTTCGGTAAGGGGTGAAATGTGGTGTGGCTGCCCCCTCCAGACGCGGATCATCGAAATGACGAGGAATATAGTGGCCGCTACCTTAAACAGACTGCTACCAACAGAGCTGCCCGTTATCGAGCCGATGACCCCAAAGAGTGTTTGAACTACCAGAATTGCGATGTGCAGGGCCAGGGCCTGGGCAGCGTGAAAGCGAACCTTTGCTTCGCGGCGGGGAACAAGAAAAAGTTCAAGCAGAGCCGGGACTATTCCGATATAAGAAGGCGCGTAGGGCAGCATTTCGGCCCACTTTTCCGGTAAACCTATTCCCGGCACCGACCTCGTTCGGGAGTATGGCGGTGCAGGCGGATATGGGGTGGGCGGTGGCTTATAAGGTGCAGGCTGTGAATACGTGGGTGGAACAAAAATCGATGGATAAGGCGAGTCGAGAGGCACGTTGTCGTAACGTCTGGTCGGCGCTTCCGAATATATATTGCTGCGCGGATTCTCGTTATTTGAGGAAGCCACTTCACGTGTTTCTCCAGACACTTCCTGCGTCTCCGGACCGCTGCCGGCCTCGCCCCACACCTCTTCGGTCTTCTTCACGAAGTCAGGATCAAGGGGATTAGTATCGTACTTGCTCTTCTTGGTCTCCATCAGAAGGTCCTACGATTCGTTTCCGAATGGTTCAATCTTACTCGCCCGCAATTACATACTCAACCTCCTCCCATTGCTCCTCACGCTCAGAGATACGAAAAGCGCGAATGACAGGTTGCGGGCCCGCGAGACCAACTATGAAATAAACGGCTTGAGGGTAATACGCGAGCCTGACATCAGTCTCAGAGGGCGCAGGCTCGGCAGAACGCGGGTGAGAATGATAGATAGCGAGCAGTTCTTCCCCTCGCTCACGCATTTGTCGCTGGGCCGCAAACAGATCTTCCGGGGCCGCTTCGTAGGAAACGTGCGCATTAGCGGCGACGTTGCGCATCGGGTAAAGGCTTGTTGCGTGCTCATTCTCGCCGCCTATCAAGCCACAACACTCAGCCGGTGCAGCTGCTTTCGCGTATGCAAAAATCTCTTCTAACTGAGGAAGAGTCACAGTGGTCATTTAACTTGCCTGGGCGACCAGTTTTGCTAAGATTATTCTCGATGTCAAAAGCTTTTGAAGAAATTGCTAGGGAGGCGACGCAGCTTTCGCGGGCGCAACAACTTGCCTTGGCCCAACTGCTATTGGAATTGAACGAAGCTTCCGCAGGCCCTGATGTAAGTGCAGCGTGGGAGGAAGAAATTCTGGCACGCATCAGGGCGGTTGATGAAAACCAGACCGAAGGGATTTCGTTAGAAACGGTAATGCGTGACGCTGAAGACCGACTGACCTCATGAGAATTAGATTTGTCCATGAAGCTCGCGTCGAGTTCCTCGATGGCATCTCATATTACGAAAGCAACAACTTAATCTGGGTCGTCGATTCAAAGTCGAGGTTGAGCAAACTTTACTTTGGCTGGTTGAACATGCAGAAGTCTGTCGACTAAGACCCGGCGGTTACCGAAGACTGAACCTGCGAGTCTTCCCCTATTACATTCCCTATATCGTAAGAGGGTCAACCTTGTGGATTCTTGCCATCGCTCACACTCACCGGAAGCCTGAATATTGGATTCAACGCGAAGAGAAGATCTAAATCAGGGGTTACTCTGTAACAATTCGCAAGTGAAGCTCCTCCAGCTGCTTCGGATCGACCTCACCCGGTGCGTCGATCATCAAGTCGGTAGCGGAGGCAGTTTTGGGGAAGGCCATTACGTCGCGGATGTTCTCCGTCGGCACAAGGACCATTAGCAGTCGCTCGATGCCGGGCGCAATCCCGCCATGCGGCGGTGTGCCAAACTCCAGCGCGTCAAGAAAAAATCCAAACCGTGAGCGCGCCTCTTCCGTTGTCATGCCGAGCGCTTTGAATACGAGACGCTGCACGTCGCGCCGGTGAATACGAATCGAGCCGCTGGCGAGCTCAACTCCATTGATCACCGGGTCGTAGGCCTTGGTTCGAAGTTGTCCAAGCAGGTGCGTGTCCCCGCCTTCAACTGCCTTTTCCAGCAGCGGGAGATCATCATCAAGCGGCGAAGTAAAAGGATGATGCATCGCATAATAGCGATCATCATCTTCGTGATACTCAAACATAGGAAACTCGGTCACCCACAATGGCGCATAGACATTTGCCGGTATCAACTTCTCACGCCGGGCAACTTCATTCCGCAAAGCACCTAGACTCGCCGCAACCGTCTTCGCCTTTCCCGCCACGATTAAGACAGCATCGCCCGCTTGCGCACCCCCTGCCGAGGCGAGGCGCGTAACAGTATCTTCACCGAGCGCCTTCAACAATGACGAAGTAGTCTCGTCACCGAGTTTTATCCACGCGAGACCGCTAGCTCCGTAGCGCTTTGCAAACTCCTGCAATTCGTCCAGAGTTTTTCGGGAAAGACCTGCGCCACCACGAATTACGATTCCTTTCACTTCTCCGCCAGCAGCAAGTGCGGAAGCGTAGGGCGCGAAATCAGTTCCGGCGAGCACTGGCGAAAGGTCCTGCAACTCCATGCCCTCAATGCGGAGGTCAGGCTTGTCCGAACCCCACCGTCGCATCGCCTCAGCGTAGCTATAACGCGGAAATGGCAGCGGCAACTCCACCCCAATCAGTTTGAAGACTCGCGCAAAAAGTCCTTCAGTCACAGAGTAAATCTGATCGAGCGTCGCAAAGCTCATCTCAACGTCGAGTTGCGTGAATTCCGGCTGGCGGTCGGCGCGCAGATCTTCGTCACGGAAACAACGGGCAATCTGAAAATACTTATCAAGACCAGCAATCATGCACAGCTGTTTGAACAACTGGGGCGACTGCGGCAAGGCAAAGAATTTCCCTGGCTGCACTCGAGAGGGAACGATGTAGTCGCGCGCGCCCTCTGGAGTCGACTTAATCAAGATAGGTGTTTCGATCTCGGTGAAGCCCTGTTCATCCATGTACATCCTGATCTCGCGGAGCACGCGGTGGCGCAGACGGAGGTTTGCCTGCAACTGAGGGCGGCGCAGATCGAGATAGCGATACTTCAAACGAAGGTCTTCGCTCGCCAGCGCATCGCTGGATGTAGTCTCAAGTTGAAACGGAAGTGTTCGGGCATCGTTTAGGAATAGTAACTCGCGCGCGTGTACTTCCACTTCGCCGGTTGCGAGCTTCGCGTTGCGCTGGCTCTCGTCGCGTAAGGTGACTTCACCAGTTACCGCGATAACATACTCGCCCCGTACTTCCTTGGCTTTTGCGTGCGCCTCGGGCGCGTCTTCAGAATTGAGGACGACTTGCGTGATGCCACCACGATCGCGCAAGTCAATAAAAGTAAGCTCACCAAAGTCGCGACGTCGCGACACCCAGCCCATCAGGGTAACAGTCTTTCCTACGTCAGCAGGCCGCAGTGCCCCACAGGAGTGCGTCCGCCGTAATTCTCCAAGGTTATCCAACATGTTTTTGAATATTAACCGCCAAAGCGCCAGCGATGCCAAGCAAGAAGAAAAGGAGCGGAAACTCTTCCAAGTAAGCTCTTCGATCCGACTTGGCGATCCTGGCGTTTTGGCGGTTAGTCTTTCTTTTGTGCGATCTCGATTAGATTTCCACCGGGATCGCGCACATAAAATCTGGGATTCCCGGCAATTGGTTGCTCATCAGGAATGATTTCGACCTTCGCTGCTCGTAAGCTCTTTTCGGCAGACTCAACATCCGCTACTGTGTAACAAACATGACCCTTGCCTACCTCGTTGGAATTGCCGTCTGGTCTAACTGAAAGATGGAGCTGGACACTGCCGAGCTGATACCAGGCTCCGCCACGGCCTCGCGATTCTATAGGCTTTGGTACTTCCTTCAGACCCAACACTGAGTCGTAGAAGTGCTTTGTCGTCTCCTCAAGAGACTTCGCAACAACAACGTTCACATGATTGATTTCGATGATTCCAATAGCCATGACAATTCAACTAAGAAGTCAAGACGCAAAGATTTCAAGACAACAGACTACAAAACAGAATCAGTCAACACGCGATAGCTGATAATAATTTTTTCCGCGCACCTTTGCCCTGGTTAGCTCCTTTGTTTCCTTGGCAGCCTTGGCGGCTATCACTTTCCCTGTGTCTTCGTCTGACTCGCAAAATCAACCACAGCGTCCAACTGCTTCTCTTTGTCGGCAACGCCAGGCTTCTCCGCCAGGTACGCATTGAACTCCGCGGAGCGATTACGCGGAATGCTTAATGACTTCCACTCAGATGACCGAAAGTGTTTCGCCAGAAAAGCGATCTGACCGATGTGGTAAGCATAGTGCATCAATTGACGGTTAATGGCTTGAATAACGGTGTGCTCTTCCCCGCGAATCAAGACCTTCTTTTCCAAATCGTCTGGCCCTAGAGGTTCAAGAGCATCAAAGACCTGCCACCAACCCTTCTCCCAGTAGGCGAGAACATCTTCTTTACCGGTCTTTGGTTCAATCACAAACTCCATGTCGCGATTCCGATCCGGCTTCTCGCCATCAGTAGTCAGGAAGTCGGTCCAACGCGAAAGCATATTGCCGGCCATGTGCTTCATAATTACCGCAACACTGTTTGCCTCTTCATCAAGCGTGATGAAAAACTCATTTTCATTGAGCTGATCAAGAGCTTTTTCAGAGAGTTTCTTGTACGCACGAAGGCTCTTGATGGAGTCTTCAAGATAGTGTTTGGCAAGCGATTCGTTCAATACCCTAACTCTCCTTTCGATTTCCGGGACGCGTCACACTCACCGAGGCAAGATAGGCTTTTGCCGCAAAACGGTTCTTTCTGATTGTCTGAGTCAACTTCCGCCACTTGTTAACAATTACAATTTTCTCCTCAAACGACAGGCGAGCCAGGCGCTTTCGTCGTTGTGCCTTCTGCCTTAGCAAGATCGTAACGTCAGGATATGTCTTCATTTCACCTTCCGCCGATTCAGTGCTTTCCACTTTCCGCTGAGGCCATGCTTCGCCAAGATATCAGCCAGCCGCCCCTGATCAACAACGTCGTGCTCCACGAACTGCGCTATTCGGACATGGTCTTTGGGCCTACCGGTTTGAAGCATGATCCTACGAGGTGCTCCGCCTGAATGACACGCGTCTTCGTGCGCTGAAACGGAACCTCCCTAGCCTGGTCGACTGCTTCTTCCAATAGTCGATTGAAGACCGGAAGAAACTGAACGGGCCAGCCTTCAATGTCAATTGTCTCTTTCTTCCCTTTATAACCCAACGCCGAAAGATAATCGTAGAGCGGCGCCAGAATGTTTGGTCCAGTCTTTAGGTCCTTAACATGAAAAAAAACATCCAAGTCATTTGTATTGATCGGTTCGATGTAGAAAATAGCTGCGACCGCTCCCCCGATGGCGTACTGCTCGATGACGCCATCCTTGACCATCCTGTTCAGGACTCGCAGTGTCTTCTCCATGGGCGGACTGACAACCTATCAGCGCGTTAACAGCTTGTGTCTCTTAAGAATCAGATAGACTCCGCCTTAGGCTGTCAATAGCTTTCTCGCCTGGTTCTTGTTCTATTCTACGAGTTTCCCTCTTCTTGGAGAGCATTTGCGCGACTACATCAAAAACCTGATCTCGGGCGTTTTGCTCTTTATCCACCCAGATGATCCCCTTTTCATCGATGGTTACCTCCAACAATATTCCTCGGGCCCTGCCGTACGCTCGCTGTTTGTGAATCTTGTCAGAAGGTTGGGGGTAAACCAACACTCGCAATTCCGGATCTCTTCTCCGAAGTTCGTCGGCTATTGACAATCCTAATGAGGCAAACTCCTCTCCTTCAATCGCTATGATGACGTCTACTGACTCACCTAATAGACTCGATGGAAACATTTGGCGCTCATTCATAACGACGATTATTCTTTCCAAGCCAAGAGAAAAACCGCACGCTGGAACCTGTCTATCGCAAAACATTCCGATTAGGTTGTCATAGCGACCGCCTCCACCCAAGCTACCTGATAAATCTTTGACGTTGATCTCAATGATTGCGCCCGTGTAGTAAGAAAGGCCCCGTGCCAGACTTGGATCAATCCTGATCTTTTCCGCAAGTCCAAGAGCTTGGGCAAATTGCAGGATTGCGCGAAGCTCATCGACACCTTTCGCGCCTTGCTCATTTGCGCCTATGAATTCAACCATCCGACCGAGAACCGCGATGTTGAGTGTCTGTTGTCTGCCATTAAAGTTTTCGTCGACGGCAATGTCTGCTGCGTGTTCAAGCGAGACCAACTCGCTGAAAAAATCGAGCAGACGTGTCCCTGCTTCCTCGGGAATGCCGCGCTCAGATAACTCTTTGGCAACGCCATCCCTTCCAATTTTGTCGAGCTTGTCCAGACAGATTAGCGCGCGCTCGTGATCCTCGAGCGATACGCCAGCCGAAGCGAGTAGACCGGTCAGAACCTCACGATGATTTAGCCTGACAGTGAAATCGATGAAGCCTAGCTGTTCGAGTGCTTCACATGCCGCCGCAATTAGTTCTGCCTCCACTACCATCGAAGACGAGCCGATGACATCAACGTCACATTGATAAAATTCACGGAATCTTCCTCGTCCTGGACGATCCGCCCTCCAGACCGGTTGGATTTGATAGCGTTTCAAAAAACGAGGAAATTCATTTCGATAGTGGGCAAAAACTCTGGCAAGTGGCACGGTCAAGTCATATCGCAAAGCGAGGTCCGATTGGCCGGTACTTGCATGAACGCCGCGCTTGAGTATCTTGAAGATGAGTTGATTACCTTCCTCCCCATACTTACCCATTAATGTTTCGATGTTCTCGGCCGCAGGTGTCTCGAGCGGCTCAAAGCCATAGCGCTCGTAAACTTCCTTAATGACGCCGATGACATACTCGCGGCGCCGTACATCTTCAGGAAGAAAATCGCGCATGCCGCGCGCCGGTTGTGTTTTGGAGGAGGTCACTTAGTCAGAGCACCGCAGGAGTGTAAGATCACAGCGGGCATAATAACCTGAAATCATCGTCCCCAAAAGTGGACCCCTTGGAGCACTGATGCAGTTTGCCTTCCGAGTCTCATTCACGCCGCGTTTTTACCGGTGGTCAAAGAAGCCTCTTCAGCCGGAAGCGGTTTCAATTTAAAATCGGAAGCGGGCAAATTCAGATGGAGGTTGCACTCAACCTCAGTACCGGAAGCGGACCGGGGTCCCCGGCGCGGCAGCCGCGCTGGGGTGGTGGTAGCGACCGGCCGAAGACTCAAGATAGGTTTTCTGATTCTCCGACGTTCAGTTGTCAGTCGAACCGCGTGCACTGGAGAGCTGGGAACCAAGCTTGAGTCTTCGGGCCGGTCGCTACCACCACCCCAGCGCGGCTGCCGCGCCGGGGACCCCGGTCCGCTTCCGGTACTGATGTTGAGTCCCTTTCCGCCATCGTGAATGCCGCGGTTTGAATAAGGGCGGTGTTTGTTGCGTGAGATTCAAACTGCATCAGAAGCTTCTGGACAGTTTGCATTGGTTGTGAATAATGTGGGCTTGGCATATCACCCGCGTTTTGTTTCTAAGCTTCCATGAGTCTCTCCGTTGCCGAAAAGCTTGCCGTATCTCGTGTGCAGGCACCTCAAGCGCCGCTCAGCGTACCGCTGCGGAACATCTTTGCGAGTCTTGCATTGACTATCCTAACGCTGGCCCTCACCGGCGCCCTTTGGCGCGAGCAGGGTTATGAAATGCTCATCGTGGCGATGGGCTGGCCCCACGTCGTGCTCGGCTTTGCCTTCTTCTTTGGCAGGATCCTTAGAGGGGAGAAAGATAGTCGCCCAAGGTTCCTGCTATTGGCCGCGGTGACCGCCACGATCTGCGCCATCCACTACCAATACTCGATCACGGGCCTTATCTATCTGTACTTTCTCTTCCATCTGTTTCGTGACGAGATCTTCGTTTATCTGCAAACACGCGCGCGCCATCAGCCAGGCTCAAGAGTTTACGCAGTCGCCGGTGTCGCTCCGTTGATTCTCCTGATCCTTCTGGTTCCGCCTCAGGAATCTTTTCGACACGACCTGCGACGCGTGGAGTTTACCGGAACACAGATCTCCAGTAACGGCTGGACATTGATTCCGTTTAAGACGGTCCCTAATTCCTACGGCAGGGACTTCTATTTCTATTTGCAGGCACCGCAAACGGAAGGCCTGCGAGCGTTCATTACCCACGCAAGCGTGAGCGACTTAAGAAGTGATGGAGAAATGATGGTCGGTAAGCGTAAGTGGCTGCAGGCCGAGGACCTGATTTTCAGACCACATTACAGTGGATATTCGGAACAATCTGAGACTAGCGCGGCACCAACGGGGAGCAGCGTGCCTGTCCTATTAACCGGAGGACATGCTGTTGGACAAACCTTCACGGCTGAAAGGAATAACCTGGACGGCGTTTGGCTGCCGATTGATCGCTATGAACAGAACGGGGAGTCGACGCGATTCGTCTTTCATATCGCTTCCCCTCCATTGCTCCCCTATTCAGAACCGATCGACCGCATACGCGTCGCGCTGATGATAATTCTGACTGCCGTAGTGCTTTGGAGACTGATCCCAGGAACTGGGAAGAGTTGGCAGTTGTGGATCTATCTCGCAGTGCTCGCAGGAGCGTTTGCCAGCATGCACACAATGCTCAAAACTTCAAACAATGCCGGTTATGCTGCTCCTCTGATCTTCCAGTTTGCCGTCGTGTTTCATTATTGGAGCTGGTATGTATTTTCATTCGACAAGCTGCGCACAAAACGCTCGCCTGCATCCGCGCAACCGGCAAACCAGCCGCGCCTCTACGACAAAGTACTTGCTTACCTAGGCAGCAAGCCACACTTTACGGCCATAGTGATTGTTCTGAACCTAATTTCGGCTGCTGGAGTACTTTGGTTCTACAGATTGGGAGGTCCGGGCGTGCTGCGCTATTTCTTAGACTACAACTATTTTCTCTATTTCCTGGTGTT
>DATBRN010000077.1:0-2496 GCA_036560225.1 Pyrinomonadaceae bacterium
TACGCACGCTCAGTGTTCGAAAAAGTTGCACAAATATTCCAGCCAGGGGGGCACCAAGAGCTTTGGATGCGCGGAGTGGGAGGTTCGTCTGAATTTTTTGACTTTCTTGACCGCTTTTCTGACAGAGGGACCACTACCTCAGACCTCCTGCCGGCTCTTCCAGCCCACGCGATATCGGGCTGTCAGGGCTAGACCCATGCTGGTAACTAAAACGACGGCGACAACGATTGGCCAGATGTAGGGCAAAGAGGCGAGCGCGATCCAAAAGATGGTACCCAGCAGCAGCGCCACAGTCTCCGAATTCTTGCCCTGCTTGATGAACTTTCGCTGCAACCAGCGGCCTGTGGCGGCATAGATAATCACACGGCCAAATAAGAGAGACACAACGATCAGGAGCAACGCCATCAGGCCGATGAGGACGCTGATGGTGTAGGGCAAGTAGTGAAGACTTAAGATCACGCCTGGACCAATTATCAAGGATCCGACAACGCCAATTATCGCCACACGGCCGAGTGATAATTGCAGCCTGGCTATCCCCCGGCTGATTGTTCCCGGCATCGCCGCAGTCAACGCCAAAGAGACGATAAACCAAAACAGGACCGCAAGAGTTCGCAGTCCGATATATCTTGCAGACCAGTGCGGCGCGAGCAGATCCTTTGGGTTACGTATCAGGTTTTGCAATTCCTGCTCATAACCAGCGTACATGATTGTTTGAGCTCCGGGGCTCCGCAACGGTTCCTTGTCAACATGCTGATAGGCCCCACCAACAGTAATCACATCGCCATTGATCCGCGCACCCTCGAGCTGAATCACTGAGCCACCAATCGCGGCCACGTCGCCGTCCACCGTTCCCTGGACAATTACGTCTCCTCCTAATGCCAAAGCGCCATTTTTCGCGGTGCCATTGATTCTCAAAGAGTGGCCCAATGTATAGACAATGGTTTCGTTTACGCCATCAACTACATAAGGACTCTCGTCCGGCATCGGTTGAAGTTTTTGCGCTTGCACCGCCAGAAGCATTGTCGAAATCGAAAACAAGAGCATCAACGCTCGTCGCCCACCTTGCAGCAAACGCAGCCCGGGCAGATCGTAACTTAATTGAAGGGTCAATTCATTCATCGATGCTGTAGCTGCGTTCAGCGAACCGCGCTATTCGATAACGCGAGTTCGGTGGTAGCGTGATATCAGGAGGGAAAGAACGGCAATGGCGAGAATGACCAGAAACAAGCCAACCAAACCTGCAAGGCGCGAATCCGGAATCAATCCGCGGCTGACGACTCGCGAGATCACAGTGAAGCCGGCCGCGGCATCGAAGGTGGTCCGGCCGAACAGACCAATGACCCCAAACACCTTCCCGGCGACTGAACGCACGTTGACAATGACCGCCTTACTTGAAGCGACACCGAGCAACGCAAAAGCTGCTAAACCCAAAATAATGCAAAACCGAAGGGCCCGCTTATGCTCCGAACGATCACGAACTCCGCTCATGTCGCTCTCAGCGCGAACCGCCACCACCTGAGCGAAGTTTGGTGGTACCGCAAGATCGAAGGGGCCAGCCAATGCCGAATCCAACTCACACATGAAGAGACGCTGCGCTTGCAATTCGGAAGCACAACGGGCGCATTGCTTTATATGTTCTTCCAGGGCCGCATGTTGCTCGGACTCAAGTTCGCCATCAATGTAGGCGGTAAGATTGGCAGTCTCACAAATGTTGTGGTTATTAGACACGCGTGCTTCAAAGACTAGATTCCAGTTATACCTTTGTTCAGAAACTCCTGACGCATCATTTCGCGAGCACGAAACAGACGGTTCTTCACAGTACCCAGCGGTAAACCAGTAACTTCGACAATTTCTTCGTAGGTGAGATCCTGCGAGTGCCGCAAAACAACCAGCTCTCTATAAGCGGTCGGAAGCGAGCGCACTACCGTTTCAATCTCTACGCGACGCTCTTCTTTTTCGCTTTGCTGTTCCGGGCTTAGACCTTCGCTTTCGAAGGGAAGGTCATAATTGTCGTTCTCAGTGCCATTGGTAATAGATCGCTCGCGACCGGTGTTCCGGCGGAGATGATCGATTGCCGCGTTATGCGCAATCTTGTAGATCCACGTGGAAAACTTGTACTCCGGACGATAGCGCGCCAGCGATCCATAGATCTTAATGAAAATCTCCTGCGTTAGATCCAGGGCCGCTTCGTAATCCCCTACCATCCGGTACACATAGCCGGATATTGGCCGCTGATAACGTCTGACGAGTTCCTCGAAGCCTCCTTCGAGGCCCTGCGCAGCGCTGACAACGAGGTCACGATCGGCCGCAGAACTAAAGCTTAAAATGCCGGGGGCTGCAGACATACTCATAGTGCCTTGGTATTACGTTTGAGAAAGGAAAGATGTTTCAAAGCCGCCCCAGCGTGACCCGTTTAGAGAGGGCACTTGTGCCCCCGCGCGGAGAGCCGGACAAGTCCCCACCATGAAGGGACGACTAAATCATCCAGACACCCGT
>DATBRN010000078.1:0-24157 GCA_036560225.1 Pyrinomonadaceae bacterium
CGTTCGTAGTATGAAAACCACTCAAGCTCTCACAACTCCCAGCGTCAAGATCGAATGCGCGAATGGTGAGATCGTGAAGATACCGTTTCCTACGATCGCCGAGATCAAGGATCACAATTCGACGAGCAATGCGCAGTAGGCAGGCGCCCGCAAATGGCCGATAAAGTCTAGCTTGTCGCGGGGCCTCGACAAGCTAAAAACTTATCGGAAATCGAATTTGAGACTCTCGTCTTCCCTACTGTTTTTTCCTGCTCGCTTCGCGTATAGTACGCCGTTTTAGTTTTTCTCGCGGCGAGCATATTCAGGAGAATTTACAGCGTTGTCATTAACGATGGAGGATTTCGGTGGTCGGCTCGCAAGCGTTTGGTCGGAACTCCGGCCAGCGACTCGCGGCCTAGTCGAACGGGCGTTGCAAGCTCGCAGCGCCAAGACGGCGCCGGTTCGCAGTCCTAGCGCTCCTAACGCTCCTTACGATGCTCGCGCTGATCGTGAGCTGAGTCGACTGTTAGCGGCTCTGGATGAACGTGCGTTGGATTCTGATGCCTCACTGGAAGCGGAGAAAGAAACTCAACTTCGCCATATAGCTGATACCTGTGCTGCTGTCTTACAGGAAAAGACACGTTCAGCTGAAGTCTTCACCCAACTGGTGCGCCGCGCGGACAGTCAACGCGATTATGCGCGCATCGACGCGCTGGCAGATGCATTAATGCGTTTTGCACCCAGCGAGATCTGTGAGCTGGCACGATCACCGGATGTTGTCGTCAGGGCATTGGCGAATGAGTCGCTAGTCCAGTTTCCTACTTCCGTCTTGATCGGACTACTGAGTGATCCGATCGACTCTGAGATTGCGCGCGACGCCCTCCGCCGCCAGGCGCAAGATTACGGTTCAGAAGAAGCTCGCCAGATTGTGAACGCCCTCTCGCTGGTTGATCCCTCCGACGAGTTTTAAGTAGCCTCTGCCTAAGTCGGATCATTTTCCATTTCTCATTTCACATTTTTCATTTGTCATCGTCGGAATTCAGTCATCGTCGGCACCAATCGACAAAATGAAAACGGCCTTGTTCGCCTCGTGCGCCGCAACGTTTAGAAAGCGGACTTGTCCGCCTCGTTCACGGAGGAACAACAAGTGGTCCTCTTTAAGCCTTCACTGATAAACGCTTGGACTCAAGTCCAAACAAGTTCTTTGCAATGACAACTGAAAAATGTGAAATGAGGTATGAAAAATCTGCTTTTGTTCTGGGCGCCTTGGCTGTTAGGCCTTCGCGGTTCCAATCTCGTGGAGGCGCTGAACTACTTGATCGATTAACCAGTTCGGCGTTGAGGCTCCAGCGGTGACGCCGACGCGCTTCGCATTTTCAAGGTCAGCTGGATTGATCTCGGCAGGTGTCTCTATCAGGTAACTCTTCTCACACTGTTCCTGGCAAACGGCCAACAGCTTAACGCTGTTTGAGGAATGGCGTCCGCCAATCACATAGAACACGTCTACTTCTCCGGCAAGTCCGCGCGCTGCGTCCTGACGATCGCGCGTGGCGGAACAAATGGTATTCACCACTTGCGGCTCGGCATCGGTCTTCGCCCGCACCGCTTCCGCTACTTCCAGGAAAGTCTTCAACTTGATTGTTGTTTGCGAAACAACCAGCGGCGAACGCAATTGCGGGAGCGACGCAACTTCGCTTGCGTCGCGAACAACATACGTATTTTTCGGCGCATAGCCGACGACACCAATCATTTCGGGGTGGTCCGGATTACCCGCGACGACGACGTCTCTGCCATCTTTCGCCGCGCGCTCTGCAAGATGTTGGACTCGGGTTACGAATGGGCAGGTAGCGTCGATCACTTTTGCCGCGCGTTGTTCCAGATCGCGTTGCACCTGCGGCGTAACGCCGTGCGCTCGAATTACAGCTATCGTGTCGGCATCGGCCTCGTCAGGTTCGTTGATCGTCGATACGCCCAGCTCGCCGAGCCTCTCCATTTCCTGCGCGTTGTGAATCAATGGTCCAAGCGACCGGATAGGACGAACCCCTTCGTCCAACGCGTCTTCGACCATCTCGACAGCACGCTCGACGCCAAAGCAGAACCCGTATTCGTCAGCTAATAAGACTTCCATTTTAACGTAAGGCCATTCAGTTTATCGGCTCAGGCGCGCCTTCTGACTTCGCTCGGTTCCACTTCTGCTTCCATTCCTGGCGCAACCGATCGCCACCAGCAACACGGGCTTCAACCCAGTCGATGTCCTTGTCAATTACCGAGCGCATCGTAGTCAAGAACGATTTCTTCAGGTCGGCCAAATTATGCGCGATGTCTTCTGGCAGAATTGCGTACGAAACGTCGCCCAGATACCGAAAGGCGTCGCAGAGTTCGTTGACGACGCTGCCTTCCGATTGCGTTTCATTTCCCGATGGAGATTCCGA
The DNA here is from genome assembly GCA_036560225.1 of Pyrinomonadaceae bacterium. GTDB lineage: Bacteria > Acidobacteriota > Blastocatellia > Pyrinomonadales > Pyrinomonadaceae > PSRF01. The sequence goes on from DATBRN010000078.1 coordinate 2,412, forward strand.
TCCCGTTGTTTCCGGCATGACTTAATTCCTCCAAACAGCTAAACCGAGGTTAATTCCCGACGACGTAGATATCTTAGCACTAGTCAAATACGACCGCACGGCCCCACCTGTTCCAGTTAACGTAACAGGGTCGTTGACTGTCTGCGACTGCGACTTGAATGAGCGCGTAGTCACTAAGGACTCCGGGGGAGCGCGTGTATTACTGAGCGATGCAAGAAAACGGCTCAAGCTTGGCTAATTTGCAGGTTGGGAAGGTGGGCTTTGCCGCCAAAGTGCCAACGGCGCGACTGATGCGGATTATCTCAACGGGCCCTGTAGGACTAAGATATGTGAAGAGCCCCTTGAACTAAACAGGGAGAACAGGGCTCCTAAACAACCAGACGCGCCGTCGGCGCTTTGGCGGGGGCAAGCCCAACCTTCCCAACCTGCGAATTAACCAAGCTTGAGCGGTTACATGGCTTACGCAATGGATACCCAAGCTCCTTCTAAAACAACAGCGCGCCAGTAATGATGAGCATTAACGGCGCGCTTGGTTCGCTGCTGCTGTTCGAAGGGTTCTAGAGACCGCTTACACTTGTCTGGTTCTCATCCGGGACAAGATGAAACGCTATCTTAGCGTCATCGGGTGGCAAGACCGGGTGATAGGTTTTTCCGTAAGTGGCAACGATCTTCTTGACGTAGTTTTGGGTCTCGCTAAAAGGGGGCACGCCTTTGTACTTATCAACCGAGCCTTCCCCCGCGTTGTAGCCAGCCAGTGCAAGTGAGACATCGCCGTCAAACCGCTTCAGGAGCCACTTCAAATACTTGGTGCCGGCCTCGACGTTGGCTTTTGCGTCGAACGGGTCCTTGAGGCCAAAGCGCTGCGCCGTCGCAGGCATCATTTGCATGAGGCCCTCAGCGCCAACGTGTGAAACTGCTTTTGGGTTGTACCGCGATTCCTGCTTGATGACGGCGTGAATAAAACGCGGGTCAACACCCTGCTTTTCGCCAGCGCGGTAGATGATCCAATCGAGATCGCAATCGCCCGACAGGGGAATATCATCAGGAATCTCCGCCTGGGGGGCGGCGGCAATGACGTCGGGCGCCATTGCGGGACTGAAGAAGAGACCGGTGAAGTTGAAAATAAAGAAAAAGGAGATGATTGCAAAAGGGGCAAACTTACCGGAGCGCAAGTGCAAATTTCGGAGGCGTCTAACCGGACGCACACGGGGGAACTCTTGGGGAAACTTCATCTTTAGATTCTCCATGTGAGCGATGGCCAAGGGGCCACCAAATTAATACTTCTAACCTGGGAGTGCGAACGAGGTCGTCCTTACTTCGGGTCCCTGGTCCTTATCGCTTCGCATGGCGAACGATTCTCAAAGAACTGTAAAGCACTTGAAATCGATGCCGAGAGTAAGATGGAGATTTGGTTGCGAAGGTTGCTGTTTTCTTCTTATTTCTGCCCGTCTATGTGACGTATTTCATCGAACGATTTCGGCCCAATTTCATTGCAATATTCTGTCCGATTTTTTGTCGTTCAGGATGAGAGATCGGAGATGAATTTGGGTGAATTTAGAAGGCAGAAAAGGACAGGCTTACAAGATTAACGAGAAGGGTGACTCAGTCAGTTATCTCTAAAATCGTATACATCTTGTAAGCCCGTCTATGATTCTGGGGTTCAGCCAGTCTTGTCTTGATGTCTCTATAATCCTGTTCATCTTGTAAATCCTGTCTATGACTCCGGTCTACGCGCGGCCGGCGACTTCACCGGTTTGCGTGTTGACACGAACCAGTTCGCCTTCCTTGATAAACAGCGGCACTCGCACCACGAGGCCCGTCTCCAAGATTGCCTGTTTGGTTGCGCCGCCGGCGGCAGTATCACCGCGCAATCCTAATTCAGTAGAGGTGACAACGAGCTCGACGTACTGCGGCAGTTGCAGCGAAACGGGCGCACCGTTGTATTTCAAAACCTGTAACGAAGCACCCTCCTTGAGATAACTACGATCCGTCTCGACCTCATCGGCATTAAGGGTAAATTGCTCATAACTCTTCTCATCCATAAAGTGAAAACCGTGGGTGTCACTATAGAGAAAAGACGCGGGCGACAGCTCGATATCCGGCTCGGCAAACTTCTCGCTTGAACGGAAACTCTTTTCCATCACAGCGCCGGTCAATAGTTGACGCAAGCGCGTGCGAACCATCGTGGCCGCGCCACGTGCTGTGGGCGAAGCAAAGAAAACCTCAAGGACCACGTAGGGCTGTCCATCAACCGTGATCAGTAATTTGCGTTTTAGTTCGTTGGCTGCAATCAGTGCCATTAAGCTCTTTCCTCCGTAGTAACCTGTCGCGTCAGAAACTCTTTCGCAACCTCAGTAACCAGATCCGCTGACGCACTCTCGCTATGCGGACTATGAGCCGCGCCTTCGAGTATTTGCATTTCAGCGCCTGGTAGTTCCGCCCGGACAGAATCCAATTCGCCGGGCTCCGTCCGCGGATCGAGCCGACCGTGAATGATTAATGTGGGCGCACTAATCTTACTGAGTTCGCCACGGTAGAGATCTGCCCGCTGGCTACCACTTTCCGCTGCCAGTTGAAACCATGCCTTTGCATGGCCGGTGACTTGCCGGAGCCATTGGTCCCTGCCAAATTCGAGCGCAAATCTCTCGCAAAGTTCTGAACCCATAGCCTCAGGTTTATACGCAATCGTTTCAAAGAATTCGCGTGAGCCTGGCTTTGTTCGGTAATAGTGGAAGGCTTCGAGAACCAGGCCGCGGACGCGTTCAGGCGCAGTGAATCCGATGATCGCAGCGATGACCGCGCCATCACTGTGGCCCCACAGAAACGCGCGTTCGATGCCAAGCGAATCCAGGAGGCTCAGTGTTTCTGCCGCTGCGCGGTAATGAAAGTCGATCGAAAATCCCCCGAACTTGCCCGAGTGATTTGAACGACCGTAGCCACTGCGATCGGGAGCAATCAACCTGAAGTTAGAGCGAAGTTTTTCTATCTGCCGATTGAAGGGACTCAGACTGTATCCCCAACCTCCATGCAGCAAGACGAGTGGCGGTCCTTCGCCCTCATCGCGATAGAAAATCTCTATCGGACTGAGACCGGGAACAAGTGGTGAAGATGTTAACAATGCAAAAGGCACTACTGCTGTTACTCGCTACATTTACCTAACAAAAGAGCGGGGGCAAGGCGGGAATATTTATTCTATCTGACTGGCTCCCTCAAGACTGCATCGGCAGCAATAGCTGCTATGCGCGCCGCATCAGAGTGGGTCTTGCGCAATCCGGCAACCTGCAACAACGCTTCACCGGTGCGCGAAAGCATCCGAAACAGGTCGCCTTCTTCTGCGCCCGTTTCGCGGACCAGCGTAGACCATTCCATGCCGGTGGCCCAACGTGCACTTGCGGCAGCAGCAGAAAAGTTCAATTCAGGCGCAGGTTCTATTCCAAATCTCCATTCTTCGGTCGATACCTTGAAGCCAACATCTTCAAACTTCGCGAGCACATTTATCAAAGCATCTTCCAACTCTAACTGACCGTAGTCTCGCTCCTCATCGGCAGTCAGCGCGGCCATGATACCGGCCATCCAATGAAAATCGAGGGCGTTGAAGAGTCCGGTTTCGAGCGCTTCACCAACGATCAATGGACGGTCGATATGCAGATCAGCAAGCCAGCGGCCACGGTCAGTTGTCTTTTCTGCGTCGAAATCAAGGTAACCGAATACGGAGAGGACGCGCGCGCGCTTCCGAAAGGGTTCCCAAACATCTTCACGCAGTTCCTCAATTCGCCCTGTGGAGCGCTCAAGTTCCTCGGCATCGACCAGCACGCTCCACAACGCTTGCGTATACCTCAATTTTTCTTCAGCGCCATAAGTATCCGGCAAGATTGACTCGATTCGATCGTCAAGTGCACTTATTGCATCGGCGTCCTGCGATTGCGACTCGCGCAGTCGCGGCTCCTGAAAGACGAGCTCTCTGCCACGCCTGCGCACTTCTTCAAACGCGTCTTCAATGAACTCGTCTTTCAACCGGTAGGTGGGGGAATAGACTCGTCCAATTCGTTCCAGGGCGAAGCTCGCGCTGCGGCCGTCTTCACGAATACCGCGGACGTTTCCTTCACGCTTCTCAGTGACCAATGCCAGGCGGCGGCCGCTGCGACCAATACCGACGACGCGGCCCGGTTGGACCACTTCATTAAGCCAGCTATGCAACGCCTCGGCTCGCGTTCGCGGTTTGGATTCATGTAACCGCGTGCGGGCGCTCACCAGTCGTTCAAATCCGATCACCGTGCTTAGCGGCAAATCGCAACCGGCTGCCTGAAGTTTCGACTCTATTCGAATCTTGCTCTCTGCCTGCGCTTTTTCAAGTTGCGCGATCCGCAACGCAGCTTCGCGGTGTGCAAAACTCTTCTCCGCAATCTCGCGCACCTGGGAGAAGTTACCGTACGCATCAAGCAGATTGAGCAAAGTGGTGTAGGTTGCGCGAAACTGAGATAGGAGCGGATCGGGCCGGGCTCGTAACAACTCTGCGATCCTTTGTGGATCCTGATGCAAGCCGGGAGCAACGATTACGAAGCCCACGTTATCACGTCCGCGGCGTCCAGCACGTCCAGTCATTTGTTGGAGTTCTGAAGCACTCAATTGCCGCCAACCACTGCTTGTGCGAGCGTCGGCAACTGTCAGGACAACCGTGCGTGCTGGAAAGTCTACGCCTGCAGCAACGGTTGCCGTCGCAAAGATCGCGTCTAGCAGACCGGCACTCATCAACTTCTCAATAATCATCTTCCAGGCAGGAATATGTCCGGCGTGATGCGACGCAACACCACCTCTGATGATTGTGTCCCAATGACGATGACCGCGGATTTCCGGATGTTGCTCAACCGCGCCCCGCATGAATTCTCGCCGAGCTTCACGTCTTTTCTCGTTCGATTCGCGGCGCAATGCAGCGGTCTCTGAAGCTGCCTGATCGCAACGCCGGCGCGTCGGCATGAACACGATGGCCGGTAACAAATTGTAAGAGCCAAGCGCAGTGAGCAGCGTGGCGGGCGGCATTTCCGGCATGCGAAGTTTCATAGAGTTAGAACGAACGCAATTTGGCCCTCTGTTCCCAGGGACCGCTTTTACTGGGACCGCGAGCGTCTCGCCCGCCTAAGCACCGTCAGGTGCAAGTGATCTTGCGCAATGCTCAACCTCAGCGGTTGTTCGCGCTGTGCGCTCATTGCGGGCGAGACGCCTGCGGTCCCAGTAGTGAGCAACCTGATTTCTTACCATCTCCTTCTTGGCGACCGGGGCGACTTGGCGGCGTCTTCCAAGAGACGACCAATTTCCGGGTTCAGTTTTCCGCTCTCAATAAACAACGGCAGCAGTCGCTTGTCGGGAAGGAGCATCGCTGAGCGCAATGGCACCGGTCGCGTTCCGGGCCGTGTCACAACTCCACAGCGCACGCCGCGCACTTCTCCGATCCACGCAGCAAACTCCTCCGCGTTTCCAACGGTAGCCGACAACAACAATAGTCGAATGCGAGGCGGCGTTAGAATAATCGCTTCTTCCCAAACATGACCGCGATCTTCGTCGCCGAGGTAGTGGGCTTCATCGAGGACAACGAGATCTGCATTGACGTAGCTGCCCCCGCGCAATGAGTCGAAGAGTTGGTTGCGGTAGATCTCAGTGGTACCGACAATAAGTTGTGCGTCGGAATTCTCTTTCCGATCGCCTGTTAGTATGCCCACCCGGTCTTCGCCAAACTCCTCCGAGAACTCCTGATACTTGGAATTCGTCAGCGCCTTCAGCGGCGTCGTGTACCACGTCCGTCGTCCCGCTGCCAGCAAGCGGCGAATCTCTTCGCGCGCGATCCAGGTTTTTCCACTACCAGTTGGCGCCGTGACCAGGACATCTTCGAATTCGAGCGCGGCAAGGGCTTCAAGTTGGAAAGGATCTGGCTTGAAGGGTTCAGCGCGGGGCGTTCCGATTCCTTCGAGCAGCTTTCTTACGTCCCGCGAGTGGCCACGAGCAGGACTTTCCTGGGTTGGGTTCGAAGAGGAGTGTCGACCGTGTTGCCGGCCGTGTGCGGGTGGCTGCGATCTGCTTTTGTTACCAGATCGACGCTTCTTATCAATAACTCTGTCACGAGAACGTCGCATAATCCATTCTAGCTTTGGGCCTTCTAGCCGCGAAGTGCTACCGTAGGCGACGGATGTCAAAAAGCTTTCACAACGTGTAACCGGTGGCTCGCGTCTAAGACAGGGAACAATATCTTTCATGAGGGCGTTTTTACTAAGAAATGGCAGAACTCTTCGCAAATTTTGAAGTTAATCGAGAGTCAAGGTGGCCGATCATCCTAAAACTGCTGGCCGGCTCGTTAGTACTACACAGCTTGGCTGCAGCCTGCGTGCTCTTCATTCCTGGTGTCAGAGACGCCTTTAATCTGGCCACCCTTATTGCCGATACGAAATTTGTTGAGAAGGATTATGAGAAAACTGAAATTGGCGATGAAGTTCAACTGGTAGAAATGGCGAGCAACAAGTTCCATTATCCTGAAGGCTATTTCGCACCCGAGACTCAACTGGGCACGTTGCCTCAGCCTACTCCCGTAACGCCTCAGTTTATTGCACAAGCGCAGCCGCCGATAACAATTCAACCCGAGCTTGCGCCTTCGCCTTCTCCGACCCCATCTCCAAGCGCAACACCTTCGCCCAGTCCTGTTGTGACTGCGTCGCCGTCAACAGTGGTGGCAGAAGGGAAGCCGGGTCCGCCGCCTGCCCAGAGCCCAACGCTGAATGCGGACGAAGCGCAAACGGAACTGGACAAGACGGCGGCCAAGAACAATCTCGATCTGCCAAAGGAAAACGAGATTAATAAAAAGGCGATGAAAGACTTCGCCATTTATGCCCTCGACCTGAAGAACAAGGGCAAACTTGATCTAAACCAACCCTTCGAAATTGTTATCGAAGCTGAACTCGACGAAAACGGCAAACTTAAAGACGCCAAGTTTACCAAGAAGGCTGGTGATCCAAACCTCGTTGACCTCTTTGGTCGCATGGTTTCAGCCCTCAACGACAGTGGTTTTCTGATCTATCTACAACCTGTCGACAAAGATAATCCGGGTTCGAAAATTGTGTTTACGATCAAGCAGGGTGAAACGGAGGTGTTGGCTACCGTAGAGTCAGAAACATCTTCGGTTGATAGCGCTCGTCTGCTGGCAAAAGGTTTCAATGCAGCGCTGACGCTTGGCGCTCAATCACGAGCCGGGAAGGATGAAGAAGTACTCCTAAGAAACACCAGCGCTGAGCCCGTCGGCAAGAAGATCGTTTTCAATTTCACAATGCCGCGGCAGGCCGTAGTTGATCTTATAAAGAAGCAACTCGTCGACAAGCCCAGCTAACGGCTAAGCCAAGGAGCGTTGAAGGTTCAGCGACCTAATGAACCGTCCAACCTTCACTAATTTAGCAGGTTGGGAAGGTGGGCTTGCCCCCGCTGGAGCCCCACAAGAAGTGCCTTGTCCTAGACTCTTTTTCCTTCTTTAGTTCAGTGTGCTCTGCACTCTGATGATTGGTGACTCCGCCCGATAGTAGATGCTTTTCAAAGAATCTGGGGGCTACGCCCCACATGTGACTAACCCGATATTGAGACAATCCGCATCAGTCGCGCCCCTGGCGCTCCGGCGGGGGCAAGCCCACCTTCCCAACCTGCTAATTAGCGAAGCTCGAGTGCTAAACGAAAGAAGGGCTGGCTTGATACCTTCCTCATGCTCAACTAAAATCAAACAAATTACAGACGACTAGAAAAGGCGCGGTTTTTGCCGTTGGATTAAGAAGATGGGTGTCGATAAATTCCTGACAAAAGTATTTGGTAGCAGCAATCAGCGTTACCTGAAATCAATCCGTCCCGTAGTTGAGCGGATTAATGAACTTGAACCGGCTAATAAACGCCTGTCTGACGAACAAATGCGCGCCCGCACGACGGAGTTTAAGGAACGCGTGCAGCGCGCTGTCGGCGACATAACGGATCTGGACGAGCGCAAACGTCGCGAACGAGAAGTGCTCGACGAGCTCCTGCCGGAAGCTTTTGCGCTGGTCCGAGAGGCAAGCGTGCGCACGACCGGCATGCGCCATTTCGACGTGCAGTTAATCGGCGGCCTCGTTTTGCATCAGGGCAAAATCGCTGAGATGCGAACAGGCGAAGGAAAGACGCTGGTGGCGACGCTGCCGGCGTACCTCAACGCGTTGACCGGGCGTGGAGGCGTTCACGTCATTACCGTGAACGACTACCTGGCCTCTCGCGACGCGGAGTGGATGGGACAAATCCACCGTTTCCTGGGTCTCGAAGTTGGTTGTATCCAAAACGACATGGACGACTTTGAGCGACAGGCAGCCTACGGAGCCGACATCACCTATGGCACCAACAACGAATTTGGCTTCGATTATCTGCGCGACAATATGAAGTTTGACCTCGCGACCTGTGTTCAGCGAGGCCACTATTTTGCCATCGTAGACGAGGTGGACTCTATTCTGATCGATGAAGCGCGCACACCGCTGATTATTTCCGGGCCATCGGATGAGGCTACTGACAAGTATTACAAAGCCGACGCGATCATTCCACAACTCAAAAAAGGCGAAGAGATCGATGGGAAGAAAACTGGCGATTACGTTGTTGACGAAAAACAGCACACCGCCGTGCTGACTGAAGAAGGCGTCGATAAAGCAGAGCGTCTCCTCGGTGTCGGAAATCTTTATGATCCTGCCAACATGGAGCTGCTCCATTGCGTCGAGCAGGCTCTGAAAGCACACACACTCTACAAACTGGACCATCAATATGTAGTCCAGGACGGTGAAGTAATAATCGTCGACGACTTTACCGGGCGATTGATGAAAGGGCGTCGCTGGTCAGACGGATTGCACCAGGCCGTCGAAGCAAAAGAGGGCGTGAAGATCGAGAAAGAAAACCAGACCCTCGCGACCATCACCCTGCAAAATTATTTCCGTCTCTACGAGAAACTGTCCGGAATGACCGGCACAGCGGAAACTGAGGCGGCAGAGTTTCACTCAACGTACAAGCTGGAAGTAATTGTTATTCCAACGCACATGCCGATGGTTCGCAGTGATCATTCAGACGTGATCTATCGCACGCTTCCCGAGAAGTGGGATGCGGTGATTGAAGAAATCAAGGACTGTCATGATCGTGGCCAACCAGCGCTGGTGGGTACAGTCTCGGTTGAAAACTCGGAATTGATTTCGCGGCGGCTACAACGTGAAGCTGTACCGCATAACGTCTTGAACGCGAAGTATCACGAACGCGAAGCGGAGATCGTCGCACAAGCAGGACGTAAAGGCGCCGTGACGATTGCTACTAACATGGCGGGCCGCGGCACTGACATTTTGCTCGGCGGCAATCCGGATTTTATGGCGCGGGAGTTTCTCAAGATAGAAGAGATCGATCCTGATGAAGCCACGGAAGAACAGTGGTCACAAGTGTTCGCGCGCGCCAAACGCATCGTAGAAGATGAGCACAAGGAAGTAGTAGGAATTGGCGGACTTCACATCCTCGGTACGGAACGCCACGAATCACGGCGCATCGATAATCAGCTCCGCGGACGCGCCGGCCGCCAGGGCGATCCTGGTTCATCGCGCTTTTTCCTTTCGCTGGAAGACGACCTGATGCGCATCTTTGCCGGTGAAAAGGTCAAGGCCTTGATGCAACGTCTGGGAATGGAGCAAGGAGTGGCTATCGAGTCGAAGATGGTCTCGAAGCGCATTGAGTCGGCGCAGAAGTCGGTAGAAGGACGAAACTTCGAATCGCGCAAACACCTGCTCGAATATGACGACGTTATGAACAAGCAGCGCGAGACGATTTACGGTTTGCGCCGCCAGCTGATGGAAGTACCTGATCAGCGTGAATACTTGATGGGTGATCCGCCTCAAGCCGGCGTGGCCTATGATCTCCTTTCCGATTTGACCATCCAATACTTGAATCCGGATGTGTCACCAGACGACTGGGACGTAGAAAACTACAAAATCCAAATCAAGACTATCTACGACTTCGACGCGGATGCCGAAGGCATAGATATTCCCAATCTAGCTTCCGCTGAAGTGACGAATGCGATCTGGGAAAAAGTCAAGCTCAAGTACGAAAACAAGGAACAGCAGATCGGCCCCGAAGCGATGCGTACCTATGAGCGCATCATCATGCTGAACATCATCGATGCGCAGTGGAAGGACCACCTCCTTTCGCTGGATCACCTTAAGCAGGGCATCGGTCTGGTAGGTTACGGTCAAAAGGATCCGCTGGTTGAATACAAGAAGCAGAGCTTCGACTTGTTTCAGGAAATGCTCGACCGCATTGATACCAGCACGATTAGATCGCTATTCAATCTCCAGGTAGTTACGGAGGAACCTCCCGAGACGCTTCGTCAGCGCCGCATGCCGCGTCGTCAAAGCCAGATGACTTTCACCGGTCCAAATCAAGGCGCGGCCGCCGCCGGCGAGGAAGCAGGAAAGGTCAAGACCGTTGTTCGTGACCAGCCAAAGGTTGGTCGCACCGAACCTTGCCCCTGCGGCTCAGGCAAGAAGTACAAGAAATGTCATGGCGCGGCCGCTTGATTCGGCCAAAACCGTCTGCGAGATGCATAAACGTCATCACAACCTCTCAATTCTTGTAGTCTCGCTTTTTTGTCTTTCGTTTCTTCTGATTAGACCCACATTATCTGTCTACGCACAACCTCCACCACCCTCGCAGGTCACCGCGCGTGGAATCCAACTGTACAAACAGGGCGACGCCAGTGGAGCAATCAAACTATTGAAAGAGGTTGTCAAGAAACAGCCAAACGACGCGTACGCCTGGTACTACCTGGGACTTGCCTTTTACAGCCAGGGCTTCATAGCCCAGGCGCGTCCGGGATTTCAACGCGTCATAGAGTTATGGCCCGACTCAGCCGATGCGCACTCCAAGTTAGCGTACGCACTCATTCTCGCCAATGAACCAGAGAAAGCTATGGCACTGGCTCAGCGCGCCATCGAGTTGGGAGACCAAAGCCCGGAAGCGCACTATGCGATCGCGGAAGCAATACTCAAGAGTCCAGCGAATACTCTAAGGCCTGGCCAACTTGCGTTGGCGGTCGATGAAGCTGAGACAGCGTTGCGGATCAACCCCAATTTCGCGCCTGCTTTGATTACCAAAAGCTTCGCCCTCTTCAACCTCAAGCGATACTCTGAAGCAGCCACTAGCCTTGAAGGGTGGCTTGGAACCAGGTCTGACGATATCGATGCGGGCATTTGGCGGGAGCAGTTAGAATATCTGAGAGCGAAAGCTGAAAGCCGTACTACATCACCACCGGGAAGTGAGCCTCCAGTTTTCAGTGGGGCAATGGTGACGCAAAAAGCACAAATCCTTAGCAAACCTGAGCCCTCTTATACGGAGGCTGCACGAATGGCCGGCGTGGTAGGAACTGTGGTTCTGCGCGGAGTCCTTGCCTCGGACGGGGAAGTGAAAAATCTAGTTGTCATACAAAATCTCGGCTACGGCCTAACAACTCGAGCGGTTCAGGCAGCGCGCCAAATCAAGTTCGTACCGGCACTCAAAGACAACAAGCCGGTTTCCATGTACATACAGATAGAGTACAACTTCAATCTGTTTTGAAAGCCCCCTCTTCTCACTCAGTCGGAATAAACTCCCATTAGTCCGAGCGAGTGCTTCTTGATAAAAACTGCCTTTCGGACTGACGGCTACGACACCAATGAATTTCGCAGTTAACTCTGTCACCTATGGAACCGCCGCGAGGCTGGCAACCGCTGCTTACGTGCTAAGCATTGGGTTTCTCCTCGTTTCGATCATATTCGCGAATACAATTGTATCTGGGCAAACGACGACAGCCACGTCTCCTGCCAACGTCGAGGGACGCCAGCGTGGTATCGAACTCTACCGTCAGCAGAAGTTTGCTGAGGCCGCAAAGCTTTTACAAAAGTTTCTCAAGAAGAATCGCGCGGATGATGAGGCTTGGCACTATCTTGGACTGTCGCTGCTGCACAACCCTAAGCAGATCAAAGAAGCTTCAAAAGCGTTCGAGACTGCGTTAAAGCTTCGCCCAAATTTTGCAGCGGCGCGCATCGGTTTGGGTTATTCACTCCTTCTCCGAAATAAACTAGCAGACGCAATTCGCGAAGCCCAGGCAGGCCTAAGTCTTGAGTCTAAAAGTGCAGACGCTCATTTCGTCATCGGAGTAGTTCGCTTGCGAACAGGTGCCAGAGACGAAGCTCTTGCGCAAGCGGAGACCATCATCAAGCTCGATCCTCAGTATGCGCCGGGTTACTTACTCAAGAGTCAGGCGCTTGCGACTTTTTTTGGAGAGGCTCTCTATTCGAGAGGAAACGAATCCGGGGAGGAGCGCAAGGATCGCTTTAAGCAGGCGGCGGATGCGCTGGAGAAGTATCTTCAACTGGAGCCAAATTCGGGAGACAAACAGGCGTTAACTGAGCAACTTGAGAGTTTGCGATTCTACCTGGCATCGCGTGAAACGCGTAGAGGTCATGACGGCCCTTTTGGTGGTAGGGATGTCACGACGAAGGCACGTGTCATTTCCAAACCTGAGCCTTCCTACACGGAAAGCGCGCGCAAGGCACAAGTTACCGGGACAGTTGTCTTAAGGGCCGTTTTCGCTTCGGATGGAACAGTCAAACATTTTCTGGTCGTTAGCGGTTTGCCTTATGGTTTGACAGAAGAAGCTGTCAAAGCTGCACGTAAAATCAAGTTTACTCCTGCAACTATTGACGGCCGACCGGTCTCAATGTTTATTCAGCTCGAATACAATTTCAATCTTTACTGAACCGAGCGCTTGTAGGTATTTTGGATAAACTCTAGACTTCGTTGGAAGAGCTTTCTTTTCGGGAATGTCTACAACCACATCAACTAATCCAGCTGTACAGGCCATCATCGGTGGCTCCGCTCCCCATCCAGCAAGATTGGCGGCGGCGAGCGGGATGTTGCCGCTACCTCAGTCTGATTTGCTGGAAGTGCTGGTTGCTTTGCGTGGATCGGACGATGCAGAGATTGCCACAGCCGCTAAGACAACCCTCGAGGAGCAGGACGCCGCGGATTTGTTAACCGCTGCCAAGAGCGATGAAACCGCAGTTGCTGTGCTCGATTACCTTGCGACGATTTCACAAGACAACCGTCAGATTCACGAAGCCGTAATTCTCAACAGCAAAACGTCCGATGAAGCCATCGCGCGTTTGGCCGCTGCAAGCTCTGACAGCTCGTTGCTGGAACTAATCGCCACGAACCAACAGCGACTCGTGCGATCTCCTGAGATCATTGAAGCGATACTCGCAAACTCGGACCGCTCTCAAGAAGCGGAGCGACGAGCACGCGAAACAAAGAGGGAATTTTTTGAGAAGGAAAGAGGCGCCCAGCAAATCGCCCAGGAACTTCGGACCAGAGGCAAGACTGCTGCCGCCGAATTCTTTGAGGGCGCGAGCCTGACCGAAGGCTTTACAGTCGAAGATGCCTGGCTTATCGCTGAACATATCGAGGTATCCGATGCTGATATCGATACCTCCTGGCTGCCCTCAGAACGTATTGAGGAACTGAAACCGGAAACGGCCGAGGAACGCGCCGCCAACTTCAAACGAGCGCTCGAGTTTGAAAAAACTGAAGCGGGCGAGGTTACGGCAGAGCGGGTGAGCATGATTCGACGGATCATGTTCATGAATGTAAAAGACCGCATGAAGTTGGCCATGAAGGGAGACCGCGAAGCTCGTGGCATCTTGATTCGAGACTCAAATAGAATCGTAGCTACCGCGGTGATACAAAACCCGCGCATTACCGATCAGGAGGTGGAGAACGCCGCCGCCATGAGAACCGTGGCTGCCGAAGTGCTCCGCCTTATCGCTATGAATCGCAACTGGACGCGTTCGTATACCATCATTCACAACCTGGTTCGCAATCCTCGCACGCCCGTTCCCACGGTGATCAGTACCCTTAATCGAATTCAGAGCAAAGATCTTAAGAATCTCTCTATCAACCGAAATGTTTCCGAGGCCGTACGCCGCCAGGCGCAACGCATCTTTGAAGCCCGCACCGGTCACTAAAAACCCCAGAATGCGAAGTCCGCCCAGATTGGTCAAGCCGAATGTCACAAAAGTTTTGCGAAACGGTCAAAATTATGCTTGACACGTCACGGAAGTTCGGTATAATTTCACACATTGAACAGCCAGTTTGATTGAAAGAGTGAAGTTACGAAGGAACGCGGTCTTATTTATCGAACCCGCGTGGCTTTATCTCACCCGCAGAAGCGTACCGCCTTGGTTTATCGGGATCAGTCTTAACCGACGATCCTCAGTTCTTTACCACTACCCTGATTTACCCCGAGCCTACCGTAAAGTTTGCCCCGCTAATCTGATTGATTAGCGGGGCGCCTCTCTTTTCGCACTACGACAGATAGACTACTTCCGGGAAAGTACCGTCTCCTGTGGCAATTCTGAAGCAATACTTGTAGCCGATGGGCCGACCTCCACAGTCTTACCGGTCATCTCTGCAAACAGTTTTTCATACTGGTCCACAATCCGATCCCAGTCATAGTATCGCTGAACCCTCACCTGGGCCCGATTGCGGTAACTCTGTACCAGGGAACCGTCTCGCAAAACGCGTTGGAGTTTTTCCGCCAGGTCGAATTCATCGGAATACGCTATTCCAGCATCTCCCACTGCCTCGATATTCTCGGGAGTTGCCAGGGTCAATACGCAGTTGCCGTAGCCCATAGCTTCCAATAGCGCAGGGTGTGTTCCCCCCACTTCGGTCGCATGTACATAACAATAAGCATTCTGCTGTAAGGCGCGGTAATCCTGTCCAAAAACGAACCCTGTGAACACAATCCGTTTGTCGCCACGGGCGCGCGCTTTCAAATCGCTAATGTAATCATGAGCGTAAGGCGCATCGCCTACTATCAATAAGCGGTAGGCGGTCCGCACTTTCTTGAAAGCCTCGATCACGAGATGAGCATTGTTCTCCGGCTCAAGTCGCGAGACATAAAGAACATACCGATTCGGCTCCGCCCGCCAACGGCGCACGGAGGCGCGATCCGGCCGCCGTTCAACTTCTGCCCCATAGGCAATCATCTCTGAGGGTGCATTGTAACGAGCAAGGTAGTAATCCTGAATGACTTGCGCATCCGTTACCGTGACGTTTGGAAGAATCGTGGACAAACGCTCGGCGGCCATGTAGTAACGTCGTCCTAACCACCCCCATTTTTTGCGTTTGTGCTCTAGTCCATCGACGTTGATAGCTACCGGGGTGCCAGTGAAGCGGAGTATAGGAGCGAAAGGAGCATTGGCTGCGTTGCAGATTAGGGCCACGTCAAACCGGGATGAGACAGCATGGATGGCCGAAAGAAAAGCATGAACGACAGTATCAAAATACTTGTGCCGGATAGTGGGAAGCACCTTCAACCGCACACCGTGATACTCCAACTGGCGTGGAGAGACATAGTGTGCTCGGCCATACACTGTGACTTCGTGCCCGCGGGCCACAAGTCTCGTGGAAAGGTGTTCCGCGAAGGTTTCGAATCCGCCGTAGCTGGCTGGAATGCCACGCGTTCCGAGTATAACGATGCGCATAAGCCTGAAAATTTGGTCAATTACGGTACTACATTGTTGATACTCATTCCGCTAATCCTAACGAAACCGTCTCGGCGGCTTTCTTGTAAACCGAAAGAGTCTTGCGTGCCGTCTCTTGCCAGTCGAAGAGTTTTGCCCGTTCCAACCCTTTAATGCGAAGTTGTGCCCGCAAGTTCGAGTCAACAATCATTCTCTGAATTGCGGAGGCGATTTCGTCTATTTCAAATGGATCGACCATTATTCCCGCATCCCCCACTACTTCCGGCAAGCTGGTTTTGTTGCCCACGATCACGGGAGCGCCACACTTCATAGCCTCAAGCGGTGGCAAGCCGAAGCCTTCGAAATATGAAGGATAAACAAAACAAAGTGCCCCTGAATACAGTGCCGGTAAGTCGGGTTCCGGTACATACCCGGTCAGAACAACCGAGTTACGAACTTCCAATTCCTTGATGGTGCGGAGTGTCTCATCATAGAGCCAGGCGAATTTTCCCACGAGTACAAGTTGAGGCAGCTTAACCTCTGGTTTGGCCCAGCGCAAGCGTGAATATGCCGCGACCAGCCGGCTTAGGTTCTTACGCGGCTGGATCGCTCCTACCGAGAGAATATAGTCGCTTTCTATGCCATAAGTTTGTCTAACGCGTTGAAGTTCTTCTTCTTCATGGACCGGCTGGAAATGCGCGGGGGCCGCCAGAGGTATAACGCTTACTTTTTCAGACCTGAGGTGGTAACTCGCGATGATGTCGCGGCGGGCGTATTCCGAGAGCGCTATCACTTGCGCAGCGTCTCGAGCGGAGCGGCGCACGGTTATGCGAAGCTGCTGGCGACTGCGCCACTTAAAGGTTTCCGGAAGATGTTCGAACGAGAGGTCATGAATACTCACGACGACCGGACAAGGTGAAAAGGGTGGAGCCGTAAATTGGACGTGTAGTACGTCAACTGGGTTTCTTCTGAGCTCAGCGCTTAAAGTCAGCGGAATCCTGATCAGAGGAGTGTGTGGCAAGGTCGCACGGACCGAAAAGTTAGGCCACCTGTTGCTGAAGCGTTCGAGGGCAACTCGTCTCGTAACATACAGCGTGTACTGATTGACGGAATCGATCTCGGCCAGGGCCTCAATGAGATTCGTCGCGTAGCTCTCATTGCCGCCAAGTCCAGTCCCAACTGAATGGGCGTCAATTGCTATTCGCAAGTCGCCTGCGGCTCCCTTGGATCGAGTCAGAAGATGATCTGGTGTGGAGTTGGCCTTGAGACCGGGTCTTATGCAGAGGGGGATCTTTTCATGGGTCCACAATCAACATTGAGGGTCAAATGAGAACGATACTGCGGCGTTCTTAATAACAACGCCATCATGTACGTTCCTCTACTTCTTCCCTGCCGCGTTTGCCTGTGAATCACCGCCCGGATGAGTTCGAGTGTCGCGCTCACGAATCCGCGCTGCTTTACCGCGCAAGCCCCGAAGGTAATAAAGCTTTGCCCGACGTACGCGACCTCTCTTCACCAGATCAATATGGTCAACAATGGTTGCGTGAAGCGGAAAGATTCGCTCAACCCCGACGCCAAAGCTTGTCTTGCGGACTGTGATTGTCTCCCGGGCGCCCCCGTGCTTGCGGGCGATGACCACGCCTTCAAACGCCTGCAAACGTTCCTTCGTCTCAGATTCCTTAATGCGAACGTGTACGCGTATCGTATCGCCCGATTGAAAATCAGGAATATTCTTGCGCAATTGGGTTTCTTCAATGCTGTCTAATCGGTTCATCTTATTACTCCAGCAAATTTAGAGTTCAATGCTTCAGTTGGCTTCCACGTCAATCGGACGAAGACGAATTCACTCGGGACGTCGCACTCAACATCAGTACCGGAAGCGGACCGGGGTCCCCGCGCGGGCACCCCGTGTGGGGTGGTGGTAGCGACCGGCGGAACAGTCAAGGTTTGTTAGGTGATTCTCCGACCTCCAGTCCCCAGTGGCCACCTGGCAAATGTCAAATCGAAGGTTGCCCAGAATTGCCAGTAACCGAGCTTGACTCTTCGGCCGGTCGCTACCACCACCCCACACGGGCTACCCGCGCGGGGACCCCGGTCCGCTTCCGGTACTGATGTTGAGTTGCGGTCGCCGCACAACAAGCGTCAAGTACTCTATTTCAACAGATCAGGGCGATTCCGCTTCGTTTTTCGGAGCGCTGCCTCGCGACGCCAGCGCGCGATCTCTCCGTGATTACCGGTTAGCAAAACCTCCGGAACGCTCAAACCCGAAAACTCAGTTGGCCGCGTGTAGTGCGGGTAATCTAATAATCCTTCGGAAAACGATTCATTCGTTGTCGAAGTCTCGTTACCCAGCGCGCCTGGTAACAGGCGGACGACGGCATCAATCACAACAACTGCCGCTGGTTCTCCACCCGACAAAACGTAATCCCCGATCGAAATCTCTTCCGTCACGAGCGCTTCACTTACGCGTTCGTCGACGCCTTCGTATCGACCGCAAATCAAAACGATATGCGACGCGGTTTGCGAAAGATCCTTCGCCAGCTCTTGCGTAAACACGCGACCCTGTGGCGACAGAAGAACCACCCGCGTAGTGGGCAAGTAGTCCTCGCGTTTGCCGGAGCCAGTTAGCTCGCGAACGGCACTAAAGATCGGCTCGGGCTTTAGCACCATGCCCTCCCCGCCTCCAAACGGACGATCATCCACCACATGATGCTTGTCGCTCGTCCAGCGGCGCAGATCGTGGGCCGTCGTTTCCACGAGTCGCGCGGCCCGTGCTCTGCGAATAATTCCGTAATCAAACGCCTCGCGAAAGAACTCTGGAAAAATCGTAATGATATCGCAGCGCAGCACAGTGCAATTTCAAAGACAACTACAACTCCAACAAGCCCTCCGGCGGATCGATCAATATCTTCTTGCGGGAGATATCTATGTCAACAATGATCGATTGGGCCATCGGTATCAGGATTTCTTTGCGCCCCTCATTTTCAACAACAAGGAGTTCGACCCCTCCCGTTTTCATTACTTCCCGGACTTTGCCGATGACCAGGCCAGTTTTGTTTTCAACTGAACAACCCTCGAGTTCCCAATCATAAAACTCATCCTGGGAAAGCTGGACTCGCTCGGCTTCCGGCAGGCCGAAGTCGTAACCCACCAGAGCATTTGCCGATTCAATGGTGTCGTAGCCCGCAAACTTCAGCACCATTCGATCGTTTTGAAACCAGTAGCTTTCGAGTTTCAACTGCTTCCGCTCGCCGCTGGAACCTACGCCTGTCAATTCAGCAACATGCTCGAAGCGTTCCGGAAAATCTGTCAAAACCTCAGCAATTAACTCGCCTTTGAGACCTCTGGTCCGTACTGCGCGAGCCACGATAATCAAGTCGTCTCGGTTTTCACCGCGCGGTGCCGTCATTCCACAATTTCGAGAACGAAGCGATGCTTTTTCTTCAGGCTAACGGCATGGGCCAGGGAGCGCAAGGCGCGTACGGTCCGACCCTGCCGGCCAATCACCTTCCCCATATCACCAGGCGCTACGCGCACTTCAATAAGCGTGGTGCCCTGATGATCGACCTCGCGCACATCAACCGCTTCAACGTCGTCAACCAATGACTTAACAACCATCTCGACCGCTTCTCTCATTGTCTTTCTCTTTTGAGCTGACGGCCGTCCTTAAGCCTCAGGCTGGGCGGCTGCCTGTTGTTTGCCGCTCGCCTTGATCAATCTATCCACTGTCTCGGTCGGCTGCGCGCCTTTTTCCATCCAGTAGCGGACACGGTCCAGGTTGAGCTTGATTTCGGCCGGATCGCGCGTTGGATTATAGGTGCCCAGGTTTTCAAGATAGGCGCCGTCGCGTTTTGATTGTTTCTCCTTCACGATAATTCGATATGAAGGTCTCTTCTTCGCGCCGGTGCGCATCAGTTTGATTGCTAACAAGTCGTTACCTCCAGCTGTCGCTAACCAATTTCCAAAAAACATTTTCGAGTGATGACATTTTTGCATTCACTCATAACTCATGTTGCCAACTATTTTCTTTTCTTTTTACGCTTCTTTCTAAGCTTCTTCCGCGACGGTCCAATTGGTGCGCTGCCCGCAGAAAGGGAAGGCATTTCGTCGTCGCCCATTCCACCGAACCCGGCCATCTCCGGAAGCCCAGCCATTCGCCGCATCATTTTGCCCTTGAGACCGCTGCCACCAAACAAGCCGGAACTGGTTAGTTGTCTCATCATCTGCCGCATCTCGGTGTATTGCTTTATGAGCTTATTCACCTCCGCGACGTTCGTCCCGGACCCGCGCGCTATTCGGCGGCGACGATTGGCGTTCAGGATTCTATGATCGGTCCGCTCCTCGATCGTCATCGAGTCGATGATCGATTCCGTGCGCTTCATCTCCTTCTCCATGAGCTTCGTCTGTTCTTCGTCCATCTGCGGCATGCCGATACCGCCCAGAAGCTGGTCTGGAAGAAGCTTCATTATTTTTGAGAAGGAACCGAGTTTCTTAACCTGGCGAAGCTGCGAACGAAAATCGTCGAGCGTGAATTCGTTCTTCTGAAGCTTCTTTAACTGTTCCTCGGCCTCAGACTGATCGACCTTCGATTGAACCTCTTCGATGAGCGACAAGACATCGCCCATCCCCAGGATTCGTTGGGCCACGCGGTCAGGATAGAAAGGCTCGAGCGCGTCGTATTTCTCGCCGACGCCCACAAACTTCACGGGTTGACCAGTGACCTGCCTTATAGAGAGGGCAGCGCCACCGCGGGCATCGCCGTCCATCTTGGTTAGCACAACGCCCGTGATACCAACTAGACGGTGAAACTCTTCGGCCGAACGAACCGCATCCTGACCAGTCATCGCGTCGGCAACAAACAGGATTTCAACTGGATTGGTTTCGTTCTTGATATTGGCCAACTCCTCCATCAACTCTTCGTCGATGTGCAGGCGTCCAGCCGTATCAATCAGCAACGTGTCGAAGCCCGTCTGTTGCGCGTGCTTGAAAGCTTCGCGCACCAGCGTGAGCGGATCGTTCGTTTCGGTCTGTTCAAAGATCTGTTGGCCGGTCGCCTTCGCGATGACCTTGAGCTGTTCGCGGGCAGCTGGCCGGTATACGTCGACAGAAAGCAGCAGCGGTTTGCGATCCTGATTTGCTGCAAGCCAGCGGGCGATTTTTCCCGTCGACGTGGTCTTGCCAGAGCCTTGCAGGCCGACGATCATGACCACGTTAGGGACCTGCTTTGTAAAAACCAATCGGGAGGATTGGCCTCCCAGCAGATCGACCAGTTCGTCATAGACTATCTTGACGACCTGCTCAGAAGGCTTCAGCTCCTGCCAAACCTGCTGCCCCTCGGCTTTTTCCTTGACGGAGGCAATAAAGTCTTTGGCGACTTTGTAGTTGACGTCAGCCTCAAGTAAGGCAAGACGAATCTCGCGCAATGCGGCGTCAACATGCTCCTTTGTCAGCACGCCCTCGCCGCGCAGGTTCTTCAGAGTCCGTTTTAGCTTGTCAGATAAGGACTCAAACATAGTGCTCTAGGCGAAGTTCCCTGCAGGCGACGGAAACGAAGATGATAGCGGTCGGCCCAAAAGAGTGTCAAGGTGAGCACCATCTATTAGTTAACTGCTGCAGCGGATTGCCCTATCGGAGCCGTGCTCGGGGCTTTGGATGCTAGAATCTTCGCAAATTGGCATGCCAATACAGAACCTGGCCGCGGACCGGGGTCGGTTCTGTATCGATTTGTTCCCCACTTCGATTCGAACTTTGGGTAACTCCCTTGGAGAACACGCATTGAAGACCACACGACCGAGAAGAAGCGGTTTCCCATTTCCCTACTCTCACAACCTGAGTTTGGTGCTCCTGATCGTTCTGTCGACCCTGGGCATCTGGCAGATTCCAACCAGTGCCGTTCAGGCGCAAGCGACGAGGAGTGTTCGGTTCACCGAAGCTCTAAAGTTGCAGGAACTCGCGCCCGGAATTGAATACGGGCAAACCACGAGCGGCCAGGCGACGAAAGATGAGCTGACCGGTCCGTGGTTCATAAATGTTCTTCGCATTGACCCCAATCGCGCGCGTTTGAAGATTGTGCACGCACTGGATGAGGGTGTCGGACTGGAGACCGTCAGCTCCCTGGCGGCCAGATATCGCGCGCTCGCGGCCACAAACGGCGGTTACTTCCGAACTTCCGGTACCTAT
>DATBRN010000079.1:0-13887 GCA_036560225.1 Pyrinomonadaceae bacterium
AAGGGTATGATCGCGGTCGCGGAGGGTCAGTGATGATAACAAATTGAATGTTCTGCCGGTCGCTACCGCTTCCGGTACTGATGTTGAGTCTTTGGACGCTCGCTACCGCTCTCGGTACCGATGTTGAGTCTTGGGCCGGTCGCTACCGCTCTCGGTACTGACGTTGAGTCTTGGGCCGGTCGCTACCGCTTCCGGTACTGATGTTGAGGGCTCCAGGTTGAGTCTCATCCGGTCGCTAGGCTGCTGGTACTGATGCTTAGTGCAATTACTGGAAAATCCGCTTAATTAACATCTTGTTAACATTGGCGTAACAGCGTAATCGTACGATGCAAAATCTTCTTTCAGCCAACTCCTTTGAGCGTTCAGGATCCGTTCAGATCGCCGGTGACCCTATGGCACTTTCACACGAACTTAGCAGCGAGATCGCTGCTGCTCTATTTGCGGCCAAAGACAGATCCCCTCGCGAGCTTAGGGACTTAAAAGAGATTCTTCTCGTGATTCATTCCACGCTCCAGCAACTATCAGACGACGCCCACCTGGCCCGCATGGCCCGAGTTGAACGCATCAACTCTCAATTCGCACCGGCACCGATCGCCAAAGGCGGATTTGCACAATAATCTTTATCTCAATGCGGCGAGCTGATTCGGTTCCAGGCCACCAACCACATTCGCGTCCCAGATAACCCAGTAACGCTTTGTTTTGTTAGCAGGAAGGTCTTGTTGCTCGAAGGCGAGTCGAACGAACCGCGTCGGAAAATTGCGGTCGGCATTAAGCGGTAAAAGAGTGGAGAAATAGGCTGATCGCTGAGGAAGATTGCATTCCCGTCGCATTTGATTGAGGTGGGCTTCGCATTCGCCTGTTTCGCCCAGGGACGTCGGATCGGGACTGTCGTTGACGATGTGATCGAGTTCGTGAAGCAACCCCCAACCAACGTTGAAGGCCTCAAGAGCCAGTTCGTCGCCCACGAGCTGGTCAAAGTCAGCAAAATCAACTTGAATCACGAACACGGGGGGACTATTCGCCGCGTTCTTTTTCCACCTGCCCGGGACTACGCGACAGAACGCCACCTCTGAACGGTTTCTCGCCTGTTCAATAACAACAACAGTGCGGCCGGAGATGGCGTTGGCAATCAGTTCCCTCGCGCTCGCTGAACCTCCAACAGGCGCGCTGGGTCCCTGGCGGAGGATTCCGTCGCCATCAAACCTCAAATCTGCAACGCCGGTAATTGTTCGAAGTCTTGCCGCCAACTGTTGGCGATGGGCCAACGAAACGTCGTCACGTAAGACTACATGGTTGTGATTCTGCTGGGCCAGCGAGTCGCTGGTGGAGAGAAGCAGAAGAGTACCCACGAGCCATGCTGCTCGGGATATTTTAGAGAAAGTTGTCCCGTGCGTTCTGGGTAACAAGTCGCGTCCTCCCAGATTTGGACCGGCGAACTCAGGTGTAAGCGTCGGTTCAAAGTACCTCCGCGCCATTGGGGGCGGCGCAATTGAACGGATGTTACCAAAATGTTAACAGGCTGGATATATTTTTTTCCACAGGCTGGCCCATCTGAAAGCAAACTGAAGTTCATCTGAACTTTGCTGCAAGGCTGACAATTGCCTAGCAGTTCAAGAGGGTTAGGAGAAAGGAAGGAATAGATATATTCACCTCAGTCCGAGCCACTAATACAGAACCGTAAGCGGTAGCGACCGGATGCCACACTCAACCTAAGCGGGGCGACTCAATACAGAACCGCGAGCGGTGGCGACCGATGCTACACTCAACTTCCAACGGTCGACTCAATACAGAACCGTGAGCGGTAGCGACCGGATGCTACACTCAACTTCCGACGGTCGACTCAATACAGAACCGTGAGCGGTGGCGAGCGGATGCTGTACACAAGCTTTGCCAACGGCGCAATATTCAGCATCACTCACCGCCTTGGCTCAAGGGATTTTTAGTTCTCTGGATCCGGCCGATACTGCTGACACTTATAGTTGACCGACCCAAGTGAAGTTGAGGGTGGCATCCGGTCGCTACCGCTCACGGTTCCGTTTTGAGTCGACCGTCGGAAGTTGAGGGTGGCATCCGGTCGCTACGGCTCACGGTTCTGTAGTTGACTGGCTTCGATTGCAATCGAGTGGTATCCGTCTTTTTCAGGTGATGCCCTGTCACGCCCCATTGGGCAAGCTCCTAACGTTTGAGGTGGTAAGGCACGCTGATGACGATGACCCCCTTTTTGAAGAGGAGCGCGCCTTTGAGCATTAGTGAACTTTGATTGTGTAGCAAGTGTTGCCACCATTTTGCGGGCACGAATTCCGGCAACAGCACCGTCACCAGAGACTCTCCGTTCTTGCGTTCGAGACGGGCGATGTAACGTAGCAAGGGTCGTGTTAGTTCGCGATACGGTGAGGGCAGCACTACCAGTTTTATGCCAGAGCCCCAACGCTCCCACTTCTCACGCAACTTGGCCGTGGCCTCCTCATCAAAGTCTACGTAGACGGCCTGAACATGATCCTGAGCAATAGTCTTGGCATATTGCAGCGCGCCGACGACGCCCCGGTGGATTCCGGAGATCGGGACGATCACCGTGTGATTGATCGGACGAAGCTCGCCGAGTCCTTCAGTGGAGAGTTGTTGCGCTACACCCACATAGTGTTTGTGAATGGCGCGAAACATGAACACAAGGAGAGGAACCACTACCACCACAATCCAGGCGCCGTGTATAAACTTGGTCGCAATAAAGACACAGAGCACGATAAACGTGGCGAGGGCTCCAACCGCATTAATTACGATCGACTTCTTCCAGTGGGCGACGCCGGTTACCTCATCAGTGACGAAGGTCGATTCGCGATGTTCAGACGCATCCAGTTCGGCATCAGGCAAAGACTCAGCATCAACAGTACTCTGTGTGAAGTGAATGTCTTCCTCCAGACTCTTGCGCTTCTTCTCTTTTTTCTTTTGCGAGCGCTCTTTGAGCCAGTGCCGGATCATTCCCGACTGCGAAAGCGTGAAGGATAGGAACACGCCTACGGCATAGAGAGGAATGAGCCGGCTCGTGTCTCCCCCAAAAGCAATCACCAAAATGCTGGCAAAGATTGCCAACATCAGAATGCCGTTCGAGAACACGAGCTTGTCTCCGCGAGTGGCAAACTGGCGCGGCAGAAAACGGTCACGCGCCAGTAGACTGCCCAGCCGGGGAAAATCGGCAAAGGACGTATTGGCTGCCAGCACGAGAATCAGCGCCGTTGTTATCTGCACCACGTAGTAGAACCACGCCATTGGTCCGGTGAACATGATTCTCGCGAACTGCGAAATGACGGTCTCGCTCTGATGTGGATGAACACCATACAAGTACGCCAGGACGCTGGTGCCGAGAAACATCACCGTCAGCAGGGCGGCCATCCAGACCAATGTAGTCGCCGCGTTTTTTGCTTCAGGCTTCTTGAAGGCAGGCACACCGTTGGAGATCGCTTCGATTCCTGTTAATGCTGCACAACCATTCGAGAACGCTCCCAGCAACAGAAAAAGTGTCAGAGGGTGAATTTTGTATCCTTCAGCAGTCTTGATTTCTTCTGGCCCGGGGATCGGCGCGGCGCCGCCATACATGTAGTAACTGAAGAGCCCGTAACCAATCATGAAGAGAAAGCTGATGAGAAAAGCGTAGGTGGGCGCCGCGAAAAGCGCTCCCGATTCCCGTACGCCGCGTAAATTGGCGATAGCAATCAAGGATATGAAAAGCAAGCAGAGGAAAACCTTGTGATTATCCAACCAGGCGTAGCGAGTCCCCTGCATCATGGAGGTGATTGCCGCAACGCCGGCAGCGATCGAAACGGCAACCGTAAGCACATAGTCAACCAGTAGTGAGGCTCCCGCAACCAGGCCCGCATTCGTTCCCAGGTTCTCTTTGGCCACAATGTAAGCGCCACCGCCGGACGGATAGGCGTGAATTGTTTGCCGGTAACTGAGGGCGACTATCACCAGAAGTACGGCAATCCCAACAGAGATCGGCACCACGTAGCGAAACGCATCCGTCTGGCCGTAAACGGCGGCAACGGCCAGGACCAGCAAGATTTCCTCAGTTGCATAGGCCGTTGAGGAAAGGGCATCGGAAGAAAAGACCGCGAGCGCCGTCTTTTTCGTGAGACGCTCGTGAGTTGCTTCTTCCGTCCTGAGTGCGCGACCAATGATAAAACGTTTGAGTTCGGCTGCCACGATTCTTGTTCCTCCCGAATATTTTCTTAACTCTGCGTTTTATCGCGCGCGGAGCTAGTTGCTCTGCCAGCGCGCTGCGATCGGTAGTTCATCACGGTCGACATCCCTAATGGTCAGTTTCCTCGTTGGGGGCACCTTTCCTTCCTTCCACAAGTAGTCACCCAATAGCCGTTGCGCCTGACTGGTCCAAAATGAGTTTTCAGGAGGCAATTGTCGTCGTGTCATGCGCTCGACGTAGCCAACTGCCTCATCATCAATTTGGACCAGTACCTCGTGCTCGCTTCCATTCGGGTTCTTCACGATAAAGCGGCGTTCGTGTGGTTCGTGGCGGGCGTCTTCTGAATCAAAAATAGTGAATCCATTCATGGTGATGATCTGAATGAGAGGCTTCGCCGATTCTTCTTTGACGGACGAGACAGCTGCTTTTGAGACAGAAGGTGGTTTTGCGAGAGCGGCGGCTACCGCATTGCGCAGGATTTCCGGCGTCATGGGCTTACGCACAAAATCGGTGGCGCCTAATTTCATAGCATCCACCGCTAGTTCGATCGATGCATACGCGGTCGCCATAATGACGCGCGCATTTGCGGCGCGTTCATTAATATGGCGAAGCGTTTCCAGCCCATCCATGCCGGGCATCCTCTGGTCCAATAACACGGCATCCCAGTTTGAGCCATCGCCAAAGGCTTCCAAACCTTGCTCACCATCGCCCGCTTCGCCAACTTCGTAACCGGCCGCCTCCAGCGTCAAGCGAGTCATTCGACGAATGTTCTGTTCGTCGTCAACAATTAACACACGTTTAGCCATGAGTGATTACCTGTCTTGATTCTGACCCAGCCGCTAGCGGCAGAGTGAAAGTGAATGTTGTTCCGCGCCCAACTTGTGATTGAACGCTGATCTGTCCGCCGTGGGCCTCAATGATTGATTTTGAGATCGTGAGCCCCAAGCCAGCACCTCCGATGGGAGCGCCGGGTACCTGCACAAACTTTTCGAAGACGTGCGGCAGGTATTCGGTGGGTATGCCGCTGCCCGTATCAGAGACGGAAACGGCCAGATGATTGTCTCGTTGCTCGGCACTGATTTTGATCTCACCTACTTGTGTATGCCGCAAGGCGTTCATAACGAGGTTGTTAATCACGCGCTCGATTTGCAGTCGGTCGACGGATACCCACGGGAGCTCCACGGGGGCATGCACGGTGAGTTCAAGGCCCTTCGATTCCACCTGGGGGCGCAAGTCTTTGACAGCCGTGTTGAGCAAATCTCTTGCGCTTACCGTAGCGAGCTGCGGCTGATTCTCCCCCGCTTCAATCCTGGAGAGATCAAGCAGGTCACGCATTAAGGCATCCAGCCGCTCGCAGTCCTGACGGCAGGCTTGCAGCACTTCGCTCTGGCTATCGGTTAACTCTCCGAGAGCGCCTTCGAGCAGCAGGTGCACTCCCATCTGCACACTGGTCAAAGGAGTACGCAGCTCATGTGACGCAGTGGCTATGAACTCTGACTTGAGTCGATCAATTTCCCGCAGATGAGTGATGTCTTCGAGGATGGTGACCGCGCCAAGCAGATGACTACCGTTGTCGCGCATCGGAGTCGTCCGCACTCGAAATGCCCTTTCCGAACCATCAACTGCCAGCGGCAACACCGAAGCCATCCCTTCGCCGGCCACGGGTCGCTGCGATTCCAGCGCCTCAGCAACGGCTCCGGCAATACGTGCGTCACGAGACACATCCCCGACGTGCTTGCCTGTGTTTTCTTTCTCTGAACCGAAGATCTCCTCCGCGGCAGGGTTCAGTTTGGTTACGCAACCTTCGCTGTCAGTCACGATTACCGGATCGTAAAGGGAATCGATTGCGGCTTCAGTTGTCTGCTGGGCCACCATGAGTTTGCCCAGATCGGAGCTGCGCAACTGACGAATGCGCTCGGCCATGCGGTTGTATTCGGCCGCCAAAATACCAACTTCATCTCGCGAACCCACTATCACCTTCGCGTCGAGGTCACCACCCGCAATCTTTGCGGTAGTGGCAGTGAGTTGCCGCAACGGCTCGACTATTCGATTCGAAAGAAAAAAGGCCAGCATTAATCCGGCGGCCACCAAAACTCCTGCAATCAACAGCGAGCGATAGAACCAAAGCTGGGCCACGCCGGCTGCCGCCTCAGATTTGGCAAGCATGGCGCGTTGATTCAGTTGCAGCAGGTGTTCACATTCGCCACGCAGTTTATTGAACTGAGGTTCGAGGTGGGCAAAGTAATCGTTGCGTTCGGAGAGCTCTTCAGCGCGCGCCATTCCTCCAGGCTGTGAATTTTCAGTCTCATTTACTTTGGCCATGAAAGCATCGAACATCTGATAGTAGATATCTCGGTCGCGCCGGATCGCTTGTATCGCCTCAGTCTCACCGATTTCTGTAATGTTGTTGGCGGCTTTCTCGAAATTGACATCAAAACGCGCGCGGTGTTCACGGAGCTGAGCCATCGCTCTGTCGTGCGCCCCCAGGAGCGCGAACAACGCCGCAGAGTCCTGGCGCTCCAGACTCTCCTTCATCTCCTGCGCGGCGACAACTGAGTCGTAATTATTGGAAATGATGCGCCGGGACACACCACCCATTTCTCGCAGACGCCACGCGCTCCAGCTGCCAAGCACAACGAGGGCAGCCACGAAGATTAGGTAACTAAATAGGAGTTTGGCTCTTAAGCTCATGACTCAAAGGATGAAGGATCCTTAAAGGATGAAGGATGAAGGATGAACAAAGGAACAAGCAGAAAAGCATTTTTCATATCACATTTTTCATTTGTCATTTTTCATTGGCACTTTGCATTCGGCATTCTCCACTTGCCAGAATCGGTCCGTTTGAAATGGCAAATGAGATATGACAAATGTGATATGAAAAATGCTCTTCCGCTCTTCCTTTGTTCATCCTTCATCCCTCATCCTTCATCCTTCCGTGGTCCAGAGGCACCACCTGGACTGTCGCATCGCGCACCTCATGCAGAAAACGGTTGATGATTGAACCGTGCAGAAGAATGTCCCAGCGCGAACGCGACGTCTGGCCGAAAACAACGTGTGTAATCCCTTCGCGTCTTGCGAAATCAATCAACGCATCCGCAACTCGTCGGGACTTCAGCTTGATAACTTTTGCTCCGAGTTCTTCTGCAAATCGATTATTTTCCTGGAGCGCTGCGTAGTCTTCAGGTTTAATTCGTCCCATCTCTTCATTGGGCGTCTCAACGTAAATCGCATACCAATCACTGGCCAGACGGCCCGCGATGCGCGACCCGACGCGGAGCAACTTCTTTGCGCTACCGCGAGAAGCCATCGCTACCATCACTTTCTCGGGGATGACGGCCTGTTCAAGTCCTTCGCGCTCGCGGTAATCGTGCGCTTTAGTCGCCTGGTCAGTTGCTACTTGCCGGAGGGCCAATTCGCGCAACGCGGAAAGATTTCCTTTGCGAAAAAAATTGTTGAGGGCTTGTTCGATTTTTGCCAGGTCGTAAATCTTGCCCTGTCTTAAACGCGTCCGGAGCGTGTCGACGGAGACATCGACATTGACCACTTCGTCTGCGCGGCGCAGAAAGTGATCGGGAACCGTCTCGCGTACTCGCACTCCTGTCGTGCGGGTTACCACATCATTGAGGGATTCGAGGTGTTGAATGTTGACGGCAGTGATTACCGAAATGCCGGCACTGAGTAAATCCAGGACGTCCTGGTAACGCTTGCGGTTTCTGGAGCCCGGGACGTTGGTGTGAGCAAGCTCGTCAACGATAGCAATCGCAGGGTGCCGGGCAATTACCGCATCCACGTCCATCTCCTCCAGGGTCACGCCGCGATACTCGATGCGGCGCATCGGCACGCATTCAAGGCTACCAATCATGATCCTGGTGTCTTCGCGCCCGTGCGTGTCCACGACCGCAACGACGATGTCTGTTCCTTGCTTCTTTAGTAGGTGTGCATCCTCAAGCATCTGGTAAGTCTTGCCGACTCCGGGGGCTGCACCGATATATACACGCAGCTTCGCCTGCTCGCCTTTGTTCAGCTGAGCAAGAAGAGATTCCGGGGCTCGGCGGTTACCGTTTTGGTTCATATATTTGTCAGTTGTCAGTTGTTAGTTGTCAGTTGTTAGCGCTAATACAACTACCGACTACTGACTACAGACTACTGACTACTGACCACTGACTACTGACTACTGACAACGAATCATTTCTTCATAGGCACTGTTCTGTCCAAATCAAGGTTGAGCTCCAACACACTTACAGTTGGTTCACCCAGGAAACCGAATTGTCTGCCTTCTGTATGTGAAGCGACGACTCGCCTCAGTTCGTCTTCGCTGATGCCGCGTTCGCGAGCAACGCGGGGAACTTGAAACTCAGCCGCAGCGGGAGAAATGTCCGGATCGAGGCCTGAAGCTGAGGTCGTGACCAGATCAATAGGCACTGCCTTGCCTGGATTTTCGAAGCGCAGTTTTTCGACATCGGCCTTTACGCGATCAATCAACTTTTGGTTGGTCGGTCCAAGGTTCGAGCCAGAGGACGCACCGGCATCGTAGCCGTTGGCCCCGGCGGCTGAAGGTCGCGAGCGAAAATAACCAGGCGAAGAAAAGGGTTGGCCGATCAAGCGTGAGCCGATGACGCTGCCGTCAGCGCCTTTGATCAATGATCCATTAGCTTGATCGGGGAAGATAACCTGGGCCAGCCCGGTTACAACCAATGGATAGATCAAGCCGAGCAAGATGGTGGTGACTATGGTCATCAAAATTGCAGTTATTAGATTTCTCATACTGACTCCAGACTTACGACTCCAGACTCCAGACTAATGTCATGCCAAACCAATCGCATGAATAATTACGTCAATGATCTTGATGCCTATGAAGGGGACGATAATTCCTCCAAAGCCGTAGATCAGCAGATTGCGACGTAACAACGAGGCTGCACTCATCGGCTTATACTTCACTCCTCTGAGTGCCAGTGGAATCAACGCAATAATTATCACCGCGTTAAAAATGACTGCTGAGAGAATCGCGGATTGCGGCGTACGCAGTCCCATGATGTTCAGCGCGTTGAGAACCGGAAACGCAGCGGCAAACATCGCTGGAATAATTGCGAAGTACTTCGCGACGTCATTGGCAATCGAGAAGGTCGTTAACGCACCGCGCGTCATCAATAGTTGCTTGCCGATTTCAACTATCTCGATGAGTTTGGTCGGATTGGAATCAAGGTCGACCATGTTGCCCGCTTCCTTGGCGGCTTGAGTTCCCGTGTTCATAGCCACGCCCACGTCAGCCTGGGCCAGTGCAGGGGCATCATTGGTGCCATCGCCGGTCATTGCCACCAGCTTGCCGCCCTCCTGCTCGCGCTTAATCAGAGCCATTTTGTCTTCGGGTGTCGCCTGCGCGAGAAAATCATCAACACCTGCTTCCCGGGCAATCGTCGCTGCTGTCAAAGGATTGTCGCCGGTGATCATCACGGTCTTGATTCCCATCCGCCGCATTTGATTAAAGCGCTCGACCATCCCACCTTTGATAATGTCCTTAAGTTGGATCACACCCAGGGCTGCTCTATTTCCCGCCACCACCAACGGAGTTCCACCATCGCGAGAGATTTTTTCGACTATGCCTTCTAGCTCACGAGGTACAGGCTTTCCGAACCCACTGAGATACTTCTCAATTGCGTCCGCGGCTCCCTTGCGAACCTCGCGCCCATCGAAATCGACCCCCGACATGCGCGTTTGGGCCGTAAAAGGGATGAAATGAGCTTCATGCGGCGCAAGCTCGCGCCCACGGAGTCCATACTTTTCTTTCGCAAGGACTACGATTGATCTTCCCTCGGGTGTTTCATCAGCTAGCGATGACAATTGAGCTGCTTCTGCCAGCTCTTTTTCCAGTACTCCCGGAAGCGGAACGAATGCAGTTGCCTGTCGATTGCCCAATGTGATCGTCCCCGTTTTATCGAGTAGGAGCGTATTCACGTCCCCAGCCGCTTCGACCGCACGACCTGACATTGCCAGCACATTGTGTTGAATCAGGCGGTCCATTCCGGCGATACCGATTGCTGACAACAAACCGCCGATTGTTGTTGGGATCAAACAGACAAGAAGCGAGACAAGTACGAAGATTGTTTGCGGCGCACTCGAGTAGATGGCGAAGGGCTGCAGCGTCACAACCGCCAGTAGAAAGACGATTGTTAATCCGGCTAGCAGAATGTTCAACGCGATTTCGTTTGGGGTCTTCTGACGCTCTGCGCCTTCAACGAGAGCTATCATGCGATCAATAAACGTCTCACCGGGATTGGACGTAATGCGCACCTTGATTTGATCCGAAAGCACTCTCGTGCCGCCGGTAACAGCAGAACGATCGCCGCCCGCCTCGCGAATAACCGGCGCACTTTCGCCGGTGATTGCCGATTCATCGACCGAAGCAACACCTTCAACGATCTCTCCATCACCGGGAATGAACTCACCTGCGGAGACAATTACGAGATCATCTTTCCGCAGTTGCGGTGCAGGCACATCTTCTGTCTGGGAACCGGTAAGCACGCGGTGGGCGATGGTTTCAGTCTTTGCTTTGCGCAGATTGTCTGCTTGTGCCTTTCCGCGGCCTTCAGCCATCGCCTCCGCAAAATTTGCAAACAGCACCGTGAACCAAAGCCAAAGCGTGATCTGCAATTCAAAGCTTGTGTTAGTCACCCCCGGGATCGGCGCAACTATTCCTTTAATCAACTCGAGCGTTGTCAGGACACTGCCGACCTCGACCACGAACATGACGGGATTACCCATCATCCTGCGTGGATTCAGCTTCTTGAATGAATCGAGGACTGCGCGTTTAACGATCTGCGCATTCCAGATTGCCTGTTTGGTTGGTCGAGTAGTCACTCCCAGTTACCAATCATGAGTCTCCAGTCTCCAGTTATGAGTCTCCAGTCTTCAGTCTCCAGTCTTCAGTCCCGCTCAAGTCGCGGGCCAATGAGGTCAGTACCACCTCGCGGTAGCGGGCATGCCAATTGCCGATTTGCGATCGCCAATCATCAATGGTGTGGCCCACCCGCTACCGCGAGGTGGTACTGACTTCATGCCACGAGAGCGTCCCACGGCCGGCAACTTGAGCGGGGACTGACGACTCAAGACTGGAGACTGAGGACTCATTTTTTCAAAACGTCCTTCCAGCATGCATCAAGAGGTCCTCGACAATTGGTCCAAGGCTCAGCGCCGGGAAGAATGTCAATGCGCCCACGATCAAAATCACGCTCACCAAAAGCACTGTGAACAGCGGTGTAGTCACTGGGAATGTTCCCAACGAAGGGGGCACCAGTTTTTTACCGGCTAAATTGCCGGCCACAGCCAACATCGGAACGATCATGAAGAAGCGGCCGATCAGCATCGCAATCCCGATCGTCGTGTTGTACCAATATGTATTGGCGGAAATTCCCGCGAAGGCTGAACCGTTGTTTCCCGTGCCCGAGGTAAACGCGTACAGAATCTCCGACAGACCATGGGGCCCGGCGTTGTTTAGTTGGGAGGTTCCGAAACTCGGTGCAAGCACTGAAATACCCGCAAAAATCAAAATGATCAGAGGGAAGATCAAAACGTAGAGCATTGACATCTTCACGTCATACGATTCGATCTTCTTGCCGAGATATTCCGGTGTCCGTCCGACCATCAAACCGGCGATGAAGACTGACAGGATTACAAAGATCAGCATGCCGTAGAGTCCACTGCCGACACCGCCAAAGATGATCTCGCCCAACATGATATTTACGAGTGGGACCATTCCGCCCAAAGGCGTGAAGCTGTCGTGCATCGAGTTGACCGCCCCGCAACTCGCGTCAGTCGTGACTGTGGCAAACAACGCGCTGTTCGCGATTCCGAAGCGTACTTCTTTGCCTTCCATGTTTCCGCCGGTTTGCAATGCGCTGACCCGCTGATCAGCGCCGAGACTGGCGAGAATCGGATTGCCACGTGACTCCGCCCAATAGGAAGTCAGGACGCCGGCGAGGAAAAGCACCACCATCGCTGCGAGTACTGCCCAACCATGCTTGGGTGACCCCGTCATTCGCCCGAGCGTGTAGGTCAGGCCGGCGCCGATGGTGAAGATCGCGAGCAACTCGGTGAAGTTTGTAACTGGAGTTGGATTCTCGAAAGGATGCGAGGAGTTAGCGTTGAAAAAACCGCCTCCGTTCGTGCCGAGTTCTTTGATGAATTCCTGCGACGCAACCGGCCCCTGGGCGAGAGTTTGTTCGGCAACAATCCTGCTCTCTTTCTGGTTTGTTCCATCAGGATTGGTAAGGACGTTTCCACTAGCGTCTTTCTTATCAACTTCGATTGTCTGCGGCTCGACCAGTTTCGCGGTGTCATAGGGTCTGAGATTCTGGATTACTCCCTGCGAAACCAGCAGCAGAGCGCCAAGGACGCAAACCGGCAGCAGCACGTAAAGATTGCAGCGCACAAAGTCGACCCAGAAATTGCCGATGGTCTGCATTTCGCGGCGGGCCACGCCGCGCACCAGCGCAATCGCCAGTACGATGCCCGTCGCTGCCGAGGCGAAGTTGTGATAAGCGAGACCGGCCATCTGAGTCAGATAACTCATCGTTACTTCGGGAACATAGCTTTGCCAGTTTGTATTGCTGGTGAACGAAGCCGCCGTATTGAAAGCTGATGCAACAAAACCACCGGTGGCGCTGGTGGCAGAGTCAACTCCCGGCAGCTTTTGTGGGTTCAGTGGCAAATAGCCTTGCAAACGTTGAATCAAGTAAAGCAATAGCAGCGACACCACGCTGAACAAGAGCATTGCCGCGGCGTACTCGGTCCAGTGCATCTCACGTTTTTCGTCGACACCAGTGAGGCGATAGATCAACCGTTCGAGCGGACGTAGTACGGGATGCATAAAGGTGCGGTCGCCATTGAACACCTGGGTCATGAAGATGCCCACCGGTTTGGCAATCGCGATTATGATCGCGATGAAGACCAGGATTTGCAGCCAACCATTGAAAGTCATCAAAACTTCTCCGGTCGCAACAGCGCGTAGGCGAGATAAAGCAAAAGGAGTGCGCAGACTATTAAGCTAACGACAGTTTCAAGATTCATTACGCGCTCCTATCGCAGCTTTTCGCACCCGCGCACATAGGCGAGGGCAATCAAAAAGAACATGATTGTTATCCCTATAAAGATCAGGTCTGGCATCGTCCCTTCTTCATCAACTAAAGTTGTCGCCCAGCTCGAGCAGGAAGAACTGGTTCCCACTCGAGTGACACCTTCATCACTTACTCGACTCTTTATCCTGTTGCTCCATTAGATCGAGACAATGACCACCAATAAGGAGAAGGGGAATGGTTAGAAAAAGCAGCACGGTGCCGTAATGCGATATTGAGAATCCATGCCAATGCGGACCTGTGAACCAACTGATGGCCGTGAAAACGGATCCGATAAGTGCCGAGAGGATTCCCAAGCACAGGCCAAAGACAGCGCCCCCACTCCTCAAGTTCCAGCCTCGGAAATTCAATTCCTGCATCAGTACGCGCGGAGTCAGTTTAAGAATTAGCAATGAAGATTCAGTCATAAGTTTTTTGACGCCCGACAAAGGAAGGGCGCGAAGCACACGCTTCGCGCCCTCTCAAAGGCGTATACCCGTATCCTTCCTTTAGCCTGCGGGGTTAGCTGACGGGCTCGGATTAAGAAGTATCCTACGTGGATTCACGATTCGCCCCCTTGTCTCT